>JAHFDQ010000011.1:0-9085 GCA_023248915.1 Archangiaceae bacterium
AGCGCGACGTAGCGGTGCAGGGGCGACAGGTGCGCGTTCACCGTCGAGATGAGGTTCTTGTAGACCGCCGGGCTGATGTCGTCCTTGTCGAGGTAAGCCGCCAACGCGCTGTCGTAGCCGCGGGACCGGGCGAGGAAGACGTTGAAGCTCACCTGCCCCGCCAGGGTGCTCGCGAAGAGGTGCTGAAACTGCTTGAAGGTCGCGAACAGCTTGCCCACGGCCTCCTGGCGGACCCTTCGGTCGGGCGACGACCGGAACTTCGGGTAGCTGGCCAGGGTGAGCTGCACCGGCTTGCCCTGCTCGTCGGTAATCTGCGGCAGGGGCAGGTCCCCGAGCGCCGAGCGGAAGGCCTTCTCGAAGTCGGACGGAATCTCGTTCAGGTCGATTTCGGCCCACAGGTTGTCGCCGGCGAGCGCGAGCACCCGCTCGGCGTCCGCACCCAAGAGGTGGGTGCGCCGGCGGCGGAGCTCGTCCAGGTAGGGCCGGAAGGCCGCCAGCTTCGGCTCGCGGGCGTAGGCCGCCGAGAGCGCGGCGTCGGGCAGCGATAGCACCTCCTCGCGCAAGAACGAGGTGCCCGCCATGAAGTCGCTCAGGGTCTTCAGCGCCCGGTCGTTGCGCGATTGGAGCGCGGCGTCCTTCTGCGCGCCGTCGAAGCGGAGGTGGGCGTACAGCGTCAGCCGGTTCACCGCCAACCGGAGCTCGAAGTAGCCGTCGAGGCAGGACCAGAGCTTGGCCGGGTCGGCCAGGGTGCCCTTGCACAGCGAGAGCTTCGCAAGCTCGGCGGCCGCGCTGGACAGCGCCGCGTCGAAGGCGGCGTCGTCGGCGAACAGGGGCGCCAGCTTCCACTTGAACTGGGCGGGCACCGCCGCGCGGTCGGCGTTGCCGTCCGGGGTGTAGGCGCTGGCGGGGACGGCGATGACGAGAGGTGCCATGGCGGCGAGGCTCCTGAAAGAGGTCGAGTGCACGCGGCGGGCCCTCAGAGCTTGGTGGCGAAGGGCAGGTCCATAGTGGCCACGAAATGTCTCCAGACGAAGGGGAAGATTGCGCCGCGTCTTTGTCACAGTGCAGTAGCTTGTCGCCAGTGTTTCAGATGCTCGGAGTCCGATTCCGTCTCGCTGGCGCGCTGGGGTTGGCCCTCGCCGCGGTGTTGCCGGCGGCCGGCGCGGAGAGCCAAGCCGGCGACGGGGGAGTCGCGCTCGGGGACGTGGACGCAGGCGCGGGCGAGATCGCGCCCGTCAGCGAGACTCGCGACGGAGGCGGCATCGACGGTGGAGTTGAACCCCCGAGGGTCGACGCTGGCGCGGCCGACGGCGGCGGGTCCGCGGTCACACTCCCCGGCTCGGCGGACGCCGGCCCCCCGCCGGGCTCGTACAATTTCACCGAGACGTTCGAGCGGTTTCCTCCGGGCTTGCCGCCCGAAGGCTTCCTGTTCCGCCGGACGGGGAAGGGGGGGCCGGCGCGTTGGACGGTCCGCGAGGCCGACCGCGCGCCCAGCCCCACACATGTTCTGGCGCAGGTGGACGCCGACCGGGCGGAACCCCGCTTCCCGCTTGCCCTCTTCGACAACTTCTCCGTTCGCGACGTGCGCGTCTCGACCCGCTGCCGCGTGCTCGGCGGCCGCGGCGAGCGCTCGTGCGGAGTGGTGGCACGCGAGAAGTCCGAGAAGGCGTACTACCTGGCCCGGGTGAGCGTTCGCGACGCCAACCTCTGCCTGCAGGTCGTCGACGAGGGCGCGGACAAGCAGCCGAGGCGGCGCGACCTGGCCTGCGCCCCGGTGCCGGTTCCGGCCGGGCGCTGGGTGTCGCTCGCGCTCGGAGTCCGGCGCCACCGCCTCGAGGTGTTCTTCGGCGGGAAATGGGTGTTCGGCCTGGACGACCGCACCTACCCCGACGCGGCCCGGGTAGGGCTGTGGACCGGCAACGACTCGGTGGCCGAATTCGACGACGCTCGCGCCGACAACCTCTGAGGCACGCGCCGCGCGCTTACTTCGGCGTTCGGGGAAACAGCAGCACGGCGGCCCCGGGCTTCGGCTCGACCAGCACCGTCTTGCCGGCCGCGGCCAGCCTCATCGCCGGCGCGAACCAGGCCAGCTTGCCGAGGTCGTCGTCCTTCTCGACGTATTCAGGGACGAGCAGGTCGAGCTGCCCGGAAGGCTCGACCATCTTCGCGTACTCGTCGCAGGTGACGGTGAGGATGTGGTTGGCGAAGCCCAGGTCGTAGGCCCGGCCCAGCAACGTGGTCACCTCGTCCTCGGTCGTCTCGGGGCGCCGGGTAGTCTTCTCGACCGCCTTCACCGCCTTCGCTTCCGCCTTGCCGCAGCGGCCGGTGGTCATCCAGGTCTCGACGACCAGCGCCCCGGCCCGTCCCTTCAGCGCCGGCAGCAGTTGCTCGGTGAAGCGCCGGACCGCGCTCTTCACCTTCGGCATGCCTTCCACCTCGTGGTACTCGCCGACCGCGAGAACCGTGGGGGCCCGGACCAGGAGGCTGTCGAACGCGGCCCTTGCCGAGGGGAAGGTGAGGCACTGAGTTCCGCCGCAGGTGGCGAGCGGACTTGCGGCCGCTCCCGCGTCGGCAACCTGAGGGGTCGGCGACGCGCCCAAGGCGAGCCAGGCGAACAGCGCGAGGGGCACCGCGGCACCATACCGCCTTCGGCCGGCCGCTTCGGGTGCCCGCTCGGCGAGCGGCCGGTTCGCGCCGCTGGACGATGCCCATGTTGCAGGCGTGCGCGGCTCGATTCGCATCTTCACCGTTCGCGGCGTCCAGGTGCGGGCCCACTACAGCTTCCTGCTCGTGCTGCCCCTCTTGGCCTTCGTGTTCGCGCGCACCTTCGCCTCGGCCGCCCACGCGGCGAAGGTGCCGCCCAGCGAGCTCGGCGGCGCGCCGCTCGTCTGGGGCTTCGGCATGGCGGTGGCCCTGTTCGCCGCCGTGCTGACTCACGAGCTGGCGCACACCCTCGTCGGGCTCGCGCATGGCGCGAAGGTGCGCGACATCACCTTGCTGATGATTGGCGGCGTCTCGACCATGGTCGAACCGCCGAAGCGCCTTGGGGACGAGGCGCTGATGGCCGCGGTCGGCCCGTTGACCAGCCTGGCGCTCGCGGCGGCCTTCTACGCGCTCTACCGATACGTCGACACGACGCTCTTCAACCTGCGCTTCGGGCTCTACTACTTCTCGCAGCTGAACCTCGCGCTCGGCGTCTTCAACCTGGTGCCGGCCTTCCCGATGGACGGTGGCCGGGTGCTGCGTGCGCTGCTCGCGGCGCGACTGGGCCTGGTCCGCGGCACCGAGCTGGCGGCCGGGCTGGGCAAGGTGCTGGCCGGGGTGCTCGCCGTCCTGGGCGCGCTCGGCCTCAACGTGGTGCTGCTGTTCATCGCGTACTTCGTCTACGTGGGGGCGCGCGGCGAGGCGGTGCAGGTGGCGCTGCACGCGGCCCTGGAGGGCGTGCCGGTGGGCGACCTGATGCGGCCTTCTGCGACTTCGGTGGACGTGAGCGACTCGGTGGCGCGCGCGGGCGGTTGGTGGGGGCGCTGCGCCTGGACGATGTCATGCAGGAGATTCGGCTGCATGACCTGCTCGCCCCTCGCGAGCCGGCGAGGTGGAACTGGCGCGGACGGCGCGAGGCGCATGGCTAGAGGGTAGGGGCCCTCGACTCCGCCCGGGCTGAACGGAATTGCCGCTTGGGCTGAACGGGTCTATGGACGGCGACGATGTCGAGCGCGCCGACGCCAGAGCCCGCGGCGCCCTTGCCCCGGAGCCGCCTCACCGTGGTCGCCGCGGCGCTGGCCGTGCTCGGGCTGGCGAGCGCCCTGGGCCTCGGCCTGGCCTTGGTCGAAGAGCGCGGGCGAACCGAAGCGGCCCAGGCTGCCGCGCGCGCCAACCTCGCCCTGGCCTACACCGAGAAGGCCCGGAGCGCCGCGACCGAGCACGACTTCACCGGCGCCGCGCTGTACGCCGCGGCCGCGCTCGGTCAGGCCGAACGGCCCGACGCGAGGGGCCTGGCGCTGACGCTCGCGTCGGCCTGGCGCCCCGAGCCGCGCTTTCGGACCCGGCTGTTGAGCGGCTGCACCCGGCTCGCCTTCTCGCCCGGGGCCGACACCTTCGCCTGTTCGACGCTGTTCTCGGTGCTCCTGCTCGACGCGGCCACTGCGCTCGAGAAGGGGAAGCTCTCGCTCGGCCCCGCCGCCGGCTGGCTGCAGGCGGTGTCCTTCTCTCTCGACGGGCGCTTCCTCGCCACCGGCGGCGACGACAGGTTGGTCCACGTCTTCGAGGTCGCTCCCAGGACCGAACGGACGCCTCTGGCCGGCCACTCGGGCGCCGTCTGGGCGGTGGCCTTCTCTCCCGACGGTCGGCAGCTCGCCAGCGGAGGGCGCGACGGCGACGTGCGCCTCTGGAACCTGGGCTCCGGCGCTTCCGAGGTGTTGGCCCATCATGAGGGCGGCGTGACCGCGGTGGCTTTTTCACCCGACGGCCGCCTGGCGAGCGCCGGCCGCGACCGCACCACGCGGGTGTGGGAACCGGGCGGGGCGAAGGAGTCGCTGGTGCTCTCGCTCCACCTGCAGGACGTGACGGCGCTGGCTTTTTCGCCCGACGGAAGCCGGCTGGCCTCGGCGAGCGCCGACCGCACGGTGCGCGTCTGGGCGGTTCCCTCGGGTCGCGAGGTCTGGCGCCTGGCGGGGCACGGCGAGGGCGTGAACGCCGTGGCTTTCCTGCCCGACGGGCGCCTGGTTTCGGCGAGCGCCGACGCCACCGCCGCCGTCTGGGACGGAGAGACTGGCGCGCTCGTCTACCGGTTCGGCGCGGGCGGCGCGGCGGTCAAGGCCGTCGCGGTGAGCTCGGACGGGCGCCGGCTGGCCCTCGCCTACCAGGACCGGACCGTGGCTGGCTTTGCCGTCGGGCCCGCCGAGCGGGGAGGGCTGCTCTCGGGCTATTCCGACGCGGTGAAGGCCGTGGCGGTGTCTCCCAACGGCGAGTGGGTGGCCGCCGGGGGCCAGGACGGCAGCGTGCGAGTGCGCCGCCGCGACGACGGCGGTGACGTCGCGCTGCTCGAGGGCCACCGCGGGCCGGTGCGCGCGGTCGCGTTCCTCGAAGGGGGGCCGGGCCTGGTTTCCGCGGGCGACGACGGAGCGGTCCGGGTGTGGAACCTCGCCGACAGCCGCCAGGGGCCGCCGCTGGACCAGGGGCCGCGTCCGGTGCGCGCGCTCGCCGCGGGTGGCCACCGGCTGGCCTGGGCCACTGACGACGGTGGGCTCGTCCTCTTCGACGTCGCGGCGGCCGCACCGCTGGCGCGGGTCAAGCTCGACTCGCCCGCGGCGGCGCTGGCCTTCTCCTCGGACGGTAACCTCCTCGCGGTGGGGCGGCAGGACAAGGTGGTGGAGCTGCACGACGGAGCGACGGGGAAGGCGAAGTGGTTCGCCGAAGGCCACGACGGGCCGCTGTCGGCGCTGGCGTTCTCGCCGGACGGAGGGCTCGTCGCTTCGGGCAGCCTCGACCACACGGTTCGACTCTGGACCGTCGAGCGCGGGCGCGAAGCGGCGCAGCTGCTCGGCCACGCCGAGCGCGTGGGCGCCCTGGCCTTCTCGCCCGACGGGCGCACCCTGGCCAGCGGGAGCGACGACAACTCGCTGCGGCTCTGGGACGTCGCCACCCGCGCCGAGCTGGCGAAGGTGTCCGCTCACGACGGCGACGTGCTCTCGCTGGCCTTCACCCCGGGCGGAGACGCGCTCGTCTCGGGCGGGGCCGACCGAATCGTCCGGGTTCTCGACCTGGGGCCGCTCCGCGAGGACGGCGCACAGATGTTGGCTCGGGTGCAGAAGGAGGCGCGGCTCGAGCTGGCCGGCTCGAAGTGGGAGGCTCGCGACTTCTCCGGGGAATGATCCGGCCCCGACTGGAGCGTCCGCGCCCCTCAGTCCTTCCCCCGTGTCCGGGCGTCGCTGTCATACCCGCGCGGTCACGAGACCGCCTCGCTTCCTCTTGGGCGCGGGCGGCACGCAGCTTGCTGAGCACGCCTCGGGGCCGGTTGGGAGGGACAGATGTCCGTCGTTACCTCGCCCCGGTTCCGTGGGACGGTGTTCGTCGCCTTCGCTTGGATGTTCGGCTGCGCTGGCGGGGCCCTGAACCCCGACGTCGCCCGCGGCAGCTCGGACGCCGGAACCCGGGCTGGCTCTGGTGGAGGAGGCGGCGGCGGTGGCGGCGGTGCCAGCCCTGCCCCGTGCTTCTCCGCCTCGGACTGCCCGACCGCCTACACCTGCGAGGCGGGCGCCTGCAAACCGCCCGAGTCAGAGACTGACCGCAGCCTCTCGAACCGCCCCCCGGTGGCCACTCCGCACTACGTGTACGCGCTCAACCCGGCCGCCGCCACGGTGGCGCGCATCGACCCGCGCACGCTGTCCATCGAGGCGATTCCGGTCGGGCCCTCGCCGGTGGACCTGACCGCGCTGCCCGGCGAGGACGCGGCCCTGTGCCTGTCGTACGGCGACGGCACAGTGGCCCTCATAGACTCGAGCGGCTCGCCTTCGTCGGTGGTGCGCCTTCCGCTCCGGCGGCAGCACGCGCGGCTGGTGCTCTCGGGCGACGGGGCCTTCGCGGTGGCGTTCTCGGACCCCGCGGTCGGCCCCAGCAACGGCGCCGAAGGCATCGTCACCGTCATCGACGTGCGGGCCCTGCGAAGCGGGTTGCCCGAGGCCCAGGTGCGCTACGAGCGCGCCGCCGACTTCCGGGTGACGGACGTATTCTTTCACCTGCAGGGCGGAGTGGCGGCCGAGGCCTACGTGGTCGCCAAGTCCAAGGTCGTGGTCATCGACCTGCTCGACCCCGCGCTTCACCCGCTGCCCGTACGGGTCGACCTGCCCGATTCGATGGCGGCCGACATCCGCTCGCGCGAGGTAGTGGCCGATGCGAACGGCCGCACCCTGCTCTTCCGGTCGACGGTGGCGCCCGAACTGGCCTGGTTCGACGGCGCCGTGATGCGCAGCCTGCCCCTGCCCGAGGTGGCGACCGACCTCGACCTCTTGCCCGACGGGTCGGCCGCGGTGGTTGCCTTGAGGGCGTCGAAGCGGGTGGCCTTCGTGCGCGTGCCGGACGACCTGTTGAACCCGGCCGGCATCGCCTACTTCGACAGCGGCGGCGCCGAGGTCGGCCAGGTGGTGCTGCCGCCGTCGGGAGCGTTCGCCCTCGTCTTCACCAACGCGTCCGACGACAAGTCCTTCGCCCGCATCGAACTGCCCTCGGGGCAGGTGACCCGTTACCTGCTCGAGAAGTGGGTGGACGAGATTGACCTGGCTCCCGACGGCCAGTCGGCGGTCGTCATCCACCGGCCGAACCCGGCGTCGACGGCGGCCGACCCGTACGAGCGCGAGGTGGACGCCGACCAGGGCTACTCGGTCTTCGACGTGGCCACCGGCTACTCGCAGTTGAAGCGCACCGGCCGCAAGGTGCCCGGGCCGTTCGCCTTCTCGCCGGTCGGCGGGTACCTGGGGGTGGCACTGCGGTACACGCCCTTGCAGCAGTACTCGCTCGACGCGGTGAACCTGGGCTCGCTGGTGGCCACCACCCTGTCTCTGGCGTCGAAGCCGCTGTTCATGGGGGCGGTGCCCGTCGCTCCGGGGCTGTCCGCCCACCGCGTCTTCGTTTCGCAAGACCACCCGGCCGGCCGCATCAGCGTGGTGAACCTCGACGACGGGCAGGTGCGCACCGCCACCGGCTTCACCCTCAACTCGGAGATTCAATGAAGCGCTGGCTCTGTCTCGCCGCGGCGTTTGGCGCGGCCGCCTGCGGCACCCGGGGCGAGCTGTACGTCGCGAAGCTGGCGCCGCTGCCGCTCATGAGCACCCGGGGCGCGCTGGTGCAGGTAGTGCCCCAGACCCGGAGGGCGGTGGTGGTGCCCGCCGACGGAAGCGCGCCCAGGGCGCTGGCGATTTCTGGCGGGGCTCGCGCCGCGACCGCCCTGCCCGACGGCGACACGGTGGCGGTGCTCGGCGGCACGGTGAAGGCCCCGGTGCTCGACCTGGTGTCGGTCTCCGACGGCTCGGTGGTGACGCTGGCGCTGCCCGGCCCCTTCGACGTCATGACGCCGAGCCCCGACGGCGCGCTGCTCGTGCTCACCTACTCGGCGACGGGGCGGCTGCCGGGCCTCGTGGCGCGCAACCTGAACGAGGTGGCGGTGGTGAGCCTCGGCCAGCAGCACGTCGACCGCCTGCAGTTGGACACCGAGAGCCTCGCGCCGAGGCAGATAGTCTTCTCGCCGCCGACCGCGCCGCGCCGGCTGGTGGCGGTCGGCCTGGACCGCGGCGTCGCCATCTTCGACCCGCGCCGGCCCGACCTGGCGCCACGCCGGGTGTCCCTGCAGCCCGCGGGCAGCACCGTCGAGTCGTCGGTGCTGGAAGCCCTCTTCTCGCCCGACGCCCACTGGCTGTACGTGCGCGCGACCGGTGTGGACGACGTCATCGTCATCGAATTGGGAGAAGTGCCCGGCACCCGCGAACTGACCGCCTCGGTGAACTTCGTGTCGGGAGGCACCGGCCTGGCCGACCTCGAAGTGCCCGACACCGACGCTCTGCCCGACACCGTGCTGGCCGTCTTCTCGGCGAGCCGCGAGGCGGTGCTGCTCGACGCCCGGGGCCTCGAAGACCGGGTGAAGCGGCTACCGCTCGCGGCCCCGCTCACCTCCTTGCACTTCTTCGGGGGCAGGGCGCTGGTGTCCGACGGCCAGTCGCGCACCGTCGTGGCGTGGGACCCGGTGCGCGACCTGTCGGGCAGCGTGGTGCTCGATTCCGGCTTCGACGCGCGGCTCTACTCCGATGCGCTGGGTCGGGCGATGTTCAGTCACCCGGCCGTCCTCGGAGGCGGGTCGGCGCTGTCGGTGATTTCGGTGGAGGACGCGGTCACCCGCTTGAGGGTGCGGTTGCAGGCCATTCAGCTGTCGGTGCCGGCGGGGCCGGTCGTGCTCGACGGCACGGAGGAACGGCTCTTCTTCGCGGGCCGAAACGACACCACCCTGGTCGGCCTCGACCTGAGGACGATGGAAGTGGCGCAGGTGACGCTCGACGCGCCCGCCGGCGAGGTCGAGTACCTGCCCGGGTCCGACACG
>JAHFDQ010000011.1:9095-28013 GCA_023248915.1 Archangiaceae bacterium
TGCCGGCGGGGCAGCTCGACCGCCAAGCCGCGGTTCGCCTGCGGGACTTCGCCCTCACCGGCGACCTGGACCGCCCGTACGAGGAGGGAAGCCCGTGAGCCGACCGCAATCTACCGGCCAGACGGCCCTGGACCGAAGCTCCCACGCGCCCGGCGAGGCGCGACGCCGACTCGGCGCGGAGGAGCAGCGAGCTTGGGCCACGCTCGGCGGGCCGCCCTGGCCCTGGGCCCTGGCCGCGCTCCTGGCTGCGAGCCCGGCGGCGGCGCTGCCTCCGCTCAGCGCGTCGTTCGGCTACTCGGCCGACGTGGTGAGCACCCGGTCGTTCGACTTCGTCAGCGAAACCGACCATTTGCCCCGGCCAGTCGCGTCGGTCGGGTACCGCCTCGAGCTGCAGCGCGGAGCGGTGGACGTGGAATTGGCCTTCAGCGGCGGAGGCACCGCGGCCCCGTCGCACCAGACGATGGACGCGACGCTGGGTTTGGTTTCGCTCGAGGCCGCCGTCACCTATCGCCACTCGCTCTTCGCGCACCTGGAACCCTACCTGCGACTGTCGGGGGGGCCGGGGTGGGCCACGCTGACGGTGCAGACGGGCGGCGTGGCGTTGCACCAGACGGTGGTGAACCCATCGGCGACGGCGCTCCTAGGCGCCAGCGTGCCGTTTCAGCTCGGCGAAGGTTCGGGGGTGGCGCTGGTGCTCGACGCGGGCGTCGGTTACTCGGTGCGGCCGGGCTATCGCTTCGACGCGCTGCGCGCCGACCCGCCGCCGCACCCGACCGGTGACGAGCTCGCCGCGGCTCCGCTGTCGCTGGGGCGGCTCGACCTGTCGGGCATCGCGTTCCGGTTGGGACTCGGGTTGAGGTTGTAGGGGAACCTCGACTCCGCTCGGTCCGAGCGGGCCGTTGCTCCGTACGACAGGAAGTCGGCCAAGAACGGTTGCAGCGTCCGCGGCCGGCGCTCGGGGGCGAACGGTTGCTACGCCTGCCGGTTCCGCTCGAAGGCGGCCAGGAAAGTCTCGGGTGCTTCGAGCGACACGTAGAGTTTCCGGCAGGCCAGCGGCAGCGGCCCCAGCTTGAAGCGCCGGGGTTGGCGCAGGTCGCGCCGACGAGCCCGATGCTGCCTCGGAAGTTGGTGCGAAGGCCGATGCCGCCCCACCATGGATACCGGCACGGTTCGGCGGCGGCCACGTCGGCGAGCGGCACCGACTCGTCGAACAGCGGCCCGAATCGGAACTTGAGCTGGCCCTGGCCGAGCTCGACGTAAGCGCCGGCGCGTGTGCCGCCGAGCAGCAGCAGGAAGGGCCGCCACACGGGGCTCCGGCGGATGGCATAGCGCATGGTGGGGAGATTGGCGGCGCTAGGCGTCAGGCGTCCAGCCGCGCGGGGCCGGCTCGTCGGTCGCCAGACGTTTCGGGCCGCCGACCCGGCGCGCCAACCGTTGGTCCCCCCGTCCAGATGAAACTGTCCGGAGTCGCGGGCCGCGGACGGGCACCGGGCGCGGACGGTGACGAGCGGCCTCGGGAGACGAGACATCCTCGCCGCTCGGAGAGGCGCGTGACGGCGCGGATGCTGTCAGGCCAGATGATGGGCCTCGAGGCGCGCTCTCCGGGCGCGTGCACTGCCAACATCCCGCAATCACGAGGCTTCGTCTCGAGCGCCGTCGGGGAGGCCGGGCATTTTCGTCTGGCCTGACGCCCGGTCGTCAGGCCAGACAATCTTGGTCGGCCCCGGAGGTCGAGTGGGTGGCCGACCTCAATAAACTTGCCCAGTTCCGATGGAGTGTGGCCTCGCGAACGACACGGGCGGCCCAATCTGGCCTGACAGCCAGTTCGAGCTCGATGCGGTTGGGTCGCGGCGCGCGGCATGTCTGTTGCTGGCCGCCGGCCATGGGCCCAATCGTCAGAGCGTCACTGGTGGAGCAGGTCGCGTTGAAGCTGAAGGACCGGATACTCGACGGAACGTACCGGGCGGGCGAGCCACTTCCGTCGCACAGAGAGCTCGCCCAGGCTCTGGAGGTCAGCCGCGAGACGGCGCGGGCGGCGGTGCAGCACCTGGTGGCGAGGGGCTACCTCACGGCACGCCCGCGGGCTGCGATGCGGGTCGCGCGCGTCGACCGTTCCGGCGGACTGGAGGTGATGTTGGACCTCGTCAGCTCAATCCTCGAGCAGGGTCGCGACCTGCGCCCACTGAGGGCGCCGCTCGAAGGTCTCGAGAGGCTGCACCGAATCGTCTTCGCGGAAGCGGCGGCGCTGGCGGCGACGCGGTACGACCGTGCCGACGAGCAGAGTCTGCTCATGACGTTCGGTGAGCTCGAGACGCACCTGACGCGGGGCCACTCGGAGCAAGTCATGGACGGACAAGCGGCGGTGGTCGCGGCGATCGCGACGGCTTCGGGGCCCGTGTGCTTTGGGCTCACGCTCAACCCCATCCACCGCGTCTGGGCCAAGGTGAGGCAGCACGTCGAGCCCGGCGTAGCCGACTCGGCCTCGCGCGGCTACTTCGACTGCCTCGAGAGGGCAATCCTGGGCCGCGAGACTTCCACGGCCCGAGAGCTGGTGCTCGAGACGCCCTTCCCGGGGTGGCTCGAGCTCGCCCGGAGCTTGGTGCGCGACGACGCGGACGGCCCGGGCCGCTGACCGCCCCTGTCCCTACGGGCCGAGACGAAGTAGACGCCGTCGCTAGGCCGTGCGTTGCGACCGTTCGCCGGACTTCTCCATCACCGCAGCCTGAGCCGCGGCCAGCCGTGCGATAGGCACCCGGTAGGGCGAGCAGCTCACGTAGTTCAACCCGGCCCGGTGGCAGAACATCACCGAGGACGGTTCGCCGCCGTGTTCGCCGCAGATGCCGACTTCCAGCGTGGGTCGCGTCTTGCGGCCGCGTTCGGTCGCCATCTTCACCAGTTGGCCGACGCCTTCCTGATCGAGCACGGCGAACGGGTCGGACTTCAAGATGCCGGCCTTTTTATAAGGCTCGAGGAACTTCACCGCGTCGTCGCGCGACATGCCCAGCGTCGTCTGGGTCAAGTCATTGGTGCCGAAGCTGAAGAACTCGGCCTCGGTGGCGATGTCGTCGGCCATCAGCGCGGCGCGAGGAATCTCAATCATCGTCCCGACCAGGTAGCGCACCTTCAGCCCCTGTTCCTCGAAAACTTTCGCGGCCACGTCCTGGACAATCTTCTTCTGGTTCGCCAATTCCGCCTTCGACCCCACCAGCGGAATCATGATTTCGGGGATGACCTTCTTGCCTTCCTTGGTCACCAGCACCGCGGCCTCGAGAATGGCGCGGGCCTGAATCTCGGTAATCTCGGGGTAGGTGATGCCCAGCCGGCAGCCGCGGTGGCCGAGCATCGGGTTGGCCTCGTGCAATTCGCCGACCCGATTGAGCAGCGCCTCTTTCTCGTCAATCTTCTTCTTCGGCGCCTTCTTCGCCTTCATCAGGGCGATCTCCACCCTCAAGTCGTCGTGGCGGGGGAGGAACTCGTGCAGCGGCGGGTCGAGGGTGCGGATGATGACGGGGAAGCCGTCCATCACGCGGAACAGGCCGGCGAAGTCCTTGCGCTGCATCGGCAGCAGCTTGGCGAGCGCCTTCCGGCGGTCCTTCTCGGTGCGGGCGAGAATCATCGCCTGCATGTGGGGCAGCCGCTCGGGAGCGAAGAACATGTGCTCGGTGCGGCACAGCCCGATGCCCTCGGCGCCGTAGCGTCGAGCCACCTCGGCGTCGCGGGGGATGTCGGCGTTGGCGCGAACTCCCAGGCGCCGCACCGGATCGACCCAGGCCATGAAGGTGCCGAAGTCGCCGCTGGCGGTGTCGGGGTCTTCGGTCAGCGCTTCGCCCAGGAAGACGCGGCCGTTGCCGCCGTCGAGCGACAGCCAGTCGCCTTCCTTCACCAGCTTGCCGTCGTACGACAGGTGGTGTTTCTCGGCCTCGACGGTGAGGGCGCCGGCGCCCGACACGCAGCAGATGCCCATGCCGCGAGCCACCACGGCCGCGTGGCTGGTCATTCCGCCGCGCGAGGTGAGAATGCCGGCGGCGACTTCCATGCCGTGGATGTCGTCGGGCACCGTCTCGCCGCGCACCAGCACCACCGGCCCCTTCTTGGCCTGGGTCACCGCGTCGTCGGCGGTGAACACCACCCGGCCGACGGCGGCGCCAGGTGAAGCCGGAAGGCCGGTGGCGATGAGCTTCAGCCTTTCCTTGCCCTTGGCCGCCTTGACGCCCTGCTTGTCCTCGGAGAGCACCTTGTGGAGCAACTGGTCGAGCTGCGCCGGTTCGACGCGCAAGAGCGCTTCGTCGGTAGTGATGAGCCCTTCCTTCACCATGTCGACGGCAATCTTCAGCGCGGCCTTGCCGGTGCGCTTGCCGTTGCGCGTCTGCAGCATGTACAGCTTGCTGCGCTGGATGGTGAACTCGAAGTCCTGAATGTCGCGGTAGTGTTTCTCGAGCCGGCTGGTGATTTCCTTCAGCTGGTCGAACACCTCGGGCATGACGTCGTGCAGCTGGGCGATGGGCACCGGGGTGCGAATGCCGGCGACCACGTCCTCGCCCTGGGCGTTCATCAGGAACTCGCCGTAGAACTCCTTTTCGCCGGTGGCCGGGTTGCGGGTGAAGCCGACGCCGGTGCCGCTGCGCTCGTCCAGGTTGCCGAACACCATTGCCTGCACGTTGACCGCGGTGCCCAGGTCGTCGGGGATGTTGTTCATGCCCCGGTAGTGCTTGGCGCGGGGGTTGTTCCACGAGCGGAAGACCGCGTCGCGCGCCATGGTGAGCTGTTCCTTCGGGTCTTGAGGGAAGGGTCGGCCGGTGTGCTTCTGGATGAGCTTCTGGTACTCGCCCACCACCGCCTTCAGGGCCGCGGCGTCGAGGTCGGTGTCCAGCTTGGCCTTGGACTTCTTCTTCTGCGCGTCGAAGAGGTGCTCGAACAATTCCTTCTTCATCTCGAGCACCACGTTGCCGAACATCTGGATGAGGCGGCGGTAGCTGTCGTAGGCGAAGCGGTGGTTGCCCGACGCGCGCGCCAGCCCCTCGACCGACTTGTCGTTGAGGCCGAGGTTGAGGATGGTGTCCATCATGCCCGGCATCGAGAACTTGGCGCCGGACCGGACCGAGACGAGCAGCGGGTCGGTCGGGTCGCCCAGCCGTTGGTGTTGCAGCTCTTCGAGTCGGCCGAGGGCGACCGCCATCTGCGCGTCGACCTCGGCGGGCAGCTTGTTCCCGCCGGCGATGTAGTCGCGGCAGGCGCGGGTCGAGAGGGTGAAGCCGGGGGGCACCGGAAGGCCGGCGGCGGTCATCTCGGCCAGGCCGGCGCCCTTGCCGCCGAGCTCGTCCTTGCCCTTCCCATGGCCTTCTGCGCGGCCTGCTCCGAAGAAGTAGACGTACTGGGTCGCCATGGCAGATCTCCCCTGTGCAGTGGTCGGCGTGGTTTGGCTGGGAACGACCGTTTCGTCAAGCGCCGTCCCGCCTGTTCGGTCAGGGGCTTCTCGGCTCGTCCGGCAGGGGTCAGTTTTGGGCGGAGAAGGGAGCGAACCCCATGGCCACCCTTACCGGAAAGAGCCCTCGCGTCAGCTCGGATGTCGCGGTCCCGCCCCTGTCGGCCCGGCCGCCCGCGCCGCCGGCAGACCTCCTCGACCTGGAGGCCGAGGCAAAGCTCTTGCGCTCGCTGCGCGCCTACGAAGCGCACGGGCAGGCCGCCAAGACGCTGGTGAAGCACGACCACTTCCGCGTCGTGCTCATCGCGTTGAAGCGCGGGCGCCGCTGCCCCCAGCACCACGCCGGGTCGAGCCTGTCGGTGCAGGCCTTCGACGGGTCCATCAAGGTGCACCTGACGGCGGGCGGTGTCATCGAGCTTCGCAGCGGGTACGTGCTCGCCCTGGCCCCGGCCGTCGCGCACGACCTGGAAGCGCTCGAGGACTCGACGCTCTTGGTGACGCTCGCCTGGACCGGGTCGGACGCCTCGGGCTCTCCGTTCGGCCGGGCGGCCTGATTACTCGAGCGGCGCTGGAACCAGTATTTCCACCGGCGCCGCCCCGGGGTTCGCGGCGGTGGGCGACGCCGTCACTCCCAGCGTTCCTCCGCCGGCCAGCAGCACGCTCCCGTCGGACAGCGTCACCAGCGCGGGGTTCGCCCGAAGCGTGGCGCCCGGGCCGATGCGGCGGTAGCTGCCGACGAACGTCGGACTGGAATCGTCGAACACCTGGCGGGTGGCGGGGGTGAACGCCGAGGCCCGGGGCGCGGCAGTCCCTTCCGCTTCGCCGCCCACCAGCAGCAGCTCTCCGCTCGAAAGGCGAAGCAGGGCCGGAGCCTTCGACTTGAGCTCGGTCGGCGGCGCGGTCACGTCGATGAAGCCGCCCACCGCCGCCCCCAGGTCCAGCCGGAAGACCTCGGCGGCCTCGGGGCCGCCGCCGGCAATCACCACGCTGTCGCCCGCCAGCACCGCCAGCGACGGCGCCACCCGCGGGCCGAGGAGGACCGAGCGCGCCTTGGAGAAAGCCCCGCCGTCGACCACTCGGGAGGGCTGGCCGGGCTTGTACAGCTCGGCGGTGTCCGACGGCCCGACTGAGTTCTCGCCGCCCACCAGCAGCACCTGGCCCGTGCTCAGCCGGGCCGCGCCGGCGAAGCGCCGGGGTTCGGCCATTCGCTGAACTTCCAGCGTCGACGTCCGCGCGGCGATGTCGACGCGATAGACGGACGAGACCGGCGACGCCCCGGTATCGCCCCCGAAGAGCAACACCGTGCCGTCAGCCAGGGCCACCGCCGCCGCCCCGTACAGCGCGGGCACCGCGTCGCCGGTCAGAACGAGCAGCTCGGTCGAGCCGTCGGCGCGGGTGAGGTACAGCGAGGCGTCGGGCTGACCGTTGGCCAACAGGCCCAGGCCGTGCAGGACGGTCCCGTCGGACAGCGCGACCGCGACGGCGAAGCGCCGCGGCGGAGGAATGGCCGACCCCTGGACGCACCCCTCGTCGAGGCCGCAGGCCAGGGGTTCACCGAGCCGATAGACGACCAGGCTGGGCGATGCGAGATGGACTCCGGTGGCTGTGGTTTCGTACCCGCCGACGAGCAAGGCCCCGGTGTCTCCGAGCGCCGCCACGGCCGGTCCCTGCCGGGGGCCGGGCAGCGTGCCGACGATGGGGGTGAACGAATCGACCGGCCCGAAGAAGACAGGAACTTCGACGCGCGAGCCTACCGTCGAATCGAACGGGACCGAACGGCCCGCGGAGTAGACGCTCTTGTCGCCGTCTCGTTGACCCCGGATGACGATGCGACTTCCCGTGGCGGGTGGCACGGCGAAGTCCAGGGTGATGCTTCGGCTCGCCCCGAGCGCCACCTCGTGGGACACCGCGGGCTGCCCGTCGGACACCAGCCGCACCGCGATTGAACCAATGGACGCGGCCGGCTGGCCTTGAGCGGCCGCCACTTCGAGGGGGTCGGCCGTTCCCCGCACCACCTTGACCACCACCTCGGCCACCTGGTCGGTGGGTGTGCAGGCCGCGAGGCCGGCGGTGACCAGGGCGAGCACGCGCAGGTGGGCGGGGCGACTCATTGTGGCAGCTCGAGGGTGACGCGCACGTGGGGCGGCAGCTCGGTGGGGCGGGTGGCGAAGTAGGTCGCGCCTCCGGCCGCCAGCACGATTCCCGCGGCCACCACCCACGTCACCGGACGTTGCAACAGGGGTGTGGGTTCGGGCTCGGGCGTCGGCTTGAGCGCTTCCAGCGGCTTGGGGGGCGGCGGCTTCATCCCCAGGAAGTGGCGCTCGAAGTCGAGAAACCCGGGCGGCGGGGGGGTGCCGACGCCGACCGGCGCCTGGACGCCCGACATGGCCATGCGGGCCAACTGCTCGAGCGCGAACGGCGCATCGATCAGGTCCTCGGAGAGAGTCGTGAAGGCCCGGCCCGGACGGCCCTCGAAGGGTATCCACGCGCTGGTGACGACGAAGCGTTGACCTTCCCTCGCGGCGGCGACCAGGTAGACCGCCGGCACGTTGGCCGCGACCGCCAGGCTGCGCGCGAGCTCGGTCACCTCGCTGCCCGCGCCCGCGGCGATTCTGGCGGCCAGCCGTTCGCGAAGAGGCCCCACCGGGTCGGGCGTGAGGGAAACGGCCAGCCGGCCGCCGCTCTCGGTGACGTCGGCCCAGGCGCTCTGGTCGAGGACGCCGTCCTTCGACAGCTCGACCCAGTGGCTGCCCACCAGCAGGCCGCCGACGGTGAGGGGTGACTCACCCATCGCCCGGCCGTCGACCCGAACCCGCGCGAACGCAGGAGAAGACGACACGGTGAGCGTGCCCTTCGGCCGGCGCGCGAGGATTTCGTCGCGGGCCTGCTCGAAGGCGGCGATTGCCGTGGGCGGAAACTCGGAATCGGGCAGGTGATGGTCGGGGTGCATCGTGACCACCGCGGCGAAGTGCTCTTTGACCGCGGCGCGGTCGCCCAACTTGAGCTGAGCCAGCGCCGCGTAGATGTGCGCGGTCAGGAGCCCGTCCGCTTCGGACAGGGCTCCGGGGTTGTTCAGGTAGTGGCTCACCGCCGACGTCGCGGCGGCGAGCGCCCCCTTGAAGTCGAGCTCGAAGTAGTGCTTGCGCGCCGCCTGCACCAGCTCGACCCCGGAGTCGATGGGCTTCTGTTTCTCGGTGCCCCCGGCGCGGTGCACCGCCGCCTCGGACAGCTCGGTCAGCTTCTTGAGGAGCGGCGCAGAAGGCGCGGGTTCACCCACCCCGACCACGGGGACGAAGCTCACGTCTCGGGGGGGTGCCACCGCTCCGGCCCCAAGCGTCAGCGCCAGAAGAAGGGCGGGAACCATTAGAGGCGTTGCATGATACCGTGCGACGCCGCGATTGCGAGCGCCATTCCAGAGTTCAACCGACCCGAGAGCGCCACCCAGAGTATGGAGCCAACACCGTCCGGCCTGCCGACGACCTTCGGCCGATACCTGCTGCGGCACCTGTTGGCCCAGGGCGGGATGGCGGAGATCTTCCTGGCCGAGCAACGGGGCGCGGGCGACTTTTCCAAGCTGGTGGTGGTCAAGCGGATGCTGGACCACCTCTGCCGCCAGCCGCAGTTCGTCGCCATGTTCCTGGACGAGGCGCGCATCGCCTCGCGCCTGACCCACCCGAACATCGTCCAGGTGTTCGACTTCGGCGAGGTGATGGGCCGCTACTACCTGACCATGGAGTACCTGGCCGGTGAAGACCTGGGCGAAGTCATCCGCCACGTGCGCAGCAAGGGCGAGACGGTGCCGTTTCAGGTCGCGGTGCAGGTGATGGTCGGCGCCTGCGACGGGCTTCACTTCGCGCACGAGTTCTGCGAAGGCGACAAGCCCCTCAACGTGGTGCACCGCGACGTTTCTCCGTCGAACATCATGATCTCCTACCAGGGGAGCGTGAAGCTGGTGGACTTCGGAATCGCCCGCGCCGCGGACCGGCGCCAGGAAGCCACCCAGGCCGGAGCCTTCAAGGGAAAAATCTCCTACGCCTCGCCCGAGCAACTTCAAGGCGACGAGCTCGATCGGCGGAGCGACCTGTTCGCGCTCGGGGTGGTCTTCCACGAGCTGATCACCGGCAAGAGGCTGATGCAGCGCGACACCGACTTGAGGATGTTCCAGGCGGTGTTGAACGACCCGATTCCGCTTCCGAGCTCGAAGCGCAACGACGTCCCCGAGGCGCTCGACGCCTTGGTGATGAAGCTGCTCGAACGCAACCCCGAGAAGCGGTACCGGACGGCGCTGGAGGTGCGGCGAGACCTCGAGAAGTTGATTACCGGGCCCGCGCCGAGGCTCGACGAGTACCTGCTGGCGCTCTTCGGCGAAGTCCGAATCTCCGAGCGCCTGAACGTGAGCTCGAAGGTCGAGCACATTCCCACGGCCTCCTACGACGACGGCAAGGGGCCCAACTACAGCGGCCCCTACGGCGTGCCGGCGCCCGGCGACCAGCCGACGGCCGTCAAGCAGCCTCCGCTTCCGCCTCCCAGCACGACGGTGGCGGAATCCGAGCCGACGAGGGCGCTTCATTCCCCGGTGGTCGAGCCGGTGGTGGCTCAGCCGCCCGCGCCGAAGAGCAAGCTGCCGTGGGGCCTGCTCGCCGCGGGGGGCCTCGGCGTTCTCATCTTGGCGGCGGGGATGCTGTCCGCGCTGGGCCTGCGGGCTGACCCCGTACGAGTGGTCGCGGAGGCCGTGGCTCCTCATCCACCGCCGCTGCCGCCTGCTGGCGCCAGCTTGGAAATCACGACCGTCCCGCCGGGCGCCAGCGTGGAGGTCGGCGGCAAGCCGGCCCCGGGCGTCAGCCCCGTGAAAGTGGCCGGTCTGGCTCCCGGCCGTTGGCCGGTGCGGGCCACCCTGAGGGGCTTTCGGCCCGCGGACCAGGTAGTGGAGACCCGGGCGGGTGAGACGTCGAACCTCCTGCTGACACTGGTCCAGGAAGGCGCCACGGTGGAAGTGGATGCCCCGCCGGGCGCCAAGGTCGCGGTGGACGGAACCGACCGCGGCGCCGAGCGGAAGCTCGAGCTGAGCGCGGGCGAGCACACCGTGCGGGTGACGCTGCCGGGCCACCGCCCCTACGTCGAGAAGGTGACCCTGGCCCCCGGAGAGACGCGCAAGCTGGCCGCCCAGTTGGCGGCGGCGGTGGCGCAGGCGCCCGGCAAGCTCGACGTTTCCTGCATCCCCTGGTGTCGGGTGTACGTCGACGGCAAAGAGCTGGGAGAACCCTCGCCCATCGTGGGGCTGCCCATCGCCGCCGGCCGGCACACCCTGAAGATGGTGCACCCGGCCACCGGCAGGAGCAAAGAGGTCGAGCTGACAGTGGCGCCCGGGCAGCCGGTGCGTGAGTCGGCTTCCTTCCAGTAGTCGAGGGGAACGGGCAATGAAGTTTGGTCGACCAAAGACGCCGCAAGCGGGCTGGCGTGGCGGGCGACTCGCGGCGCTCATGGCGCTCTGCCTCCTCGTCGCCCCCGACGGAAGCCGACACCCCGGGAAGGGGGCCGGCAAGGCGCCCGCATCCAGGCCGGAGACAGAGGCCTTTCAGAGACAGCACCCCGACTGGTGGGGGCAGATAGTTGCAGCCATTGGTGAGGACAAGCGCCAGGTTTTCCCCCTGACGCCCGGGACGGAGGGCGGGGACTTCGTGGCCAATGCGAAGGGGTTCCGGGCGTTCTTCACCGAGTGCGGGGTGGAGGTTGCGCCCGAGTCCGCGGACTGGCGCTGGAAGTTCTCGCTGGAGTCGGTGGGCGGCAAGGCCGTTTTGCCTGCGGCGCCCTCGGCCGAAGGAAAGCGGGTTGTGTACCGGCGGGGAGCGGTAACGGAGGTGTATGAAAACCGCGCGGAGGGGTTGGAGCAGCGTTTCGAGGTCGCCCGGCCCCCCCTGGGCGGAGGGTCGCTCGTCATCGAGGGCCGAGTCGAAGCGCCGGAGGGGTCGCGCCGAGGTGCGCAAGGGCTGGGCTTCGGCGAGGGTCAGGAAGAAGCGCTTCGCTATGACGGCCTGAAGGTGCTTGACGCGGACGGCCGGCAGCTTTCTGCGTCCCTGAGCTGGGAGACCTCGCGAGGCGGGACGGGAAAGCTTCGAATCGTCGTGGAGGAGGAAGGTCGGTACCCGCTCGTCGTCGATCCGCTCATCTCAGCTCCAGCATGGGAAATGCTGGGGGCGAGTCAGCTCCAGGGGCACTTCGGGACCAGCGTTTCCTGCGTCGCAGGAGGCCACCTGCCGCGCGGCGTACCACTACGCCAAGGAGTTGGAGGACAGGCCCCTGGCGAGAGGGACGCGGCCCATTCATTGGTACTCGGGGGTAGGCAGTCCGCGGACGCTGGCGGTGGACGGGACGACGGGGCAGGTGCAGTGGACGCCGTCGGACGCAGGAGTCGAGAGAGTCAACCTCATCGCAAGCAACCCCGCCGGCACCGCGGGACAAGCCTATGAAGTCGACGTCGCCTGCGGCGACTCGGCGCCCGCGCCCCTCAAAGTCGGCTGCGGTTGCGACAGTGCGCAGGGCGGCGTGGCTGGGTTGGCGTTGGCTGCACTCGCCGCCTTCGGGCGCCGACGCGTACGGCGTGCCGGTGAGCGCCCCGACTTCGTTCCAGCAGGGGCCGGCGAAACCCGGGCCGGACCGAGGGGCCGAACCTGCGCGAGCATCGCCGCGGGAACCGTCCAAGTGCCCATGAAAAGCTAAATATACAATTTAGCTTTTCATGGTATTGACTGGCCATGCTTCGCCGCACCGAACGCCTTGCCGCCGTCCGCGCAGCACTTCGCCGCTACCCGGTGGTGGCCCTTCACGGCCCACGCCAGTCGGGCAAGACGACGCTGGCCCGCGCCCTTGCGAAAGGGCGGGCCGGGCTCTACCTCGACCTAGAAGACCCTGCCGACCTCGCCCGCCTCGCCTACCCCATGGGCACGCTGCGAGACGCGCGCGGCCTGGTCATCATCGACGAAATCCAACGCCTGCCGAGTCTCTTCCCAATCCTGCGCGTGCTCGCGGACCGACCACGGCCTCCAGCGCGATTCCTGGTCCTGGGAAGCGCCTCGCCGGACCTGGTCAAGGGAACTTCCGAGACCCTGGCGGGGCGGGTTGCGCACCTCGACCTCGGAGGGTTCGACCTCGTCGAAGCCGGCCCCTCCCGAGCGGACGCCCTGTGGAGTCGCGGCGGGCTCCCGAAGTCTCTATTGGCGCGTTCCGACGAAGAGAGCTTCGCGTGGCGCCGCAACTACGTCCTCGACTTCCTGAGGAGGGACGTGCCTCAGCTTGGAATCACGATTCCTGCCACGGCGCTCGAGCGCTTCTGGACGATGCTCGCGCACTTCCACGGAGGGGTGTGGAACGGAGCCGAGTTCGCGCGCTCGCTCGGGACGTCGGAACCCACGGCGAGGAAGTACCTCGACCTTCTGACCGGAGCGTACGTCGCGCGCCAGCTTCAGCCGTGGCACGAGAACATCGGCAAGCGGCAGGTCAAGTCCCCAAAGGTCTACGTGCGCGACAGCGGGCTGCTCCACGCCCTGCTGTCGGTTCACAACCGCCATGAGTTGCTGGGGCACGTGAAGTGTGGCGGGTCGTGGGAGGGTTTCGTCGTAGAGCAGGTTCTGGCGCTGCTCGGGTATCCCGACGCCTTCTTCTGGGCAACGCACCAGGGCGCTGAGCTGGACCTCCTAGTCTTCCACCGGGGCAAGCGATACGGATTCGAGATGAAGGTCGCGGACGCTCCGGCGTTCACCAAGTCGATGGGAATCGCCATCGAGAACCTGAAGCTGTCGCGGCTCTTCATCGTGCACCCGGGGACGAAGTCGTGGGGGCTCGCCGCCCCGTGCGAGGTGGTGTCGCTGCGTGACTTGCCGGCGAGGGTTCGCGCGCTGAGATAGACGCCGGAAATTGCGGTTGCCGGGCTGCTTTGTCTCTACCAGCGGGAGACGTCGCTCTGGGGTATGCCGTCACGCGTGCATCCGAAGGCCCCGACCTCTCCAGACAGACGGCTCGTCATCGCCGCCCTGTGCGCGGTGGCGGCGACGCCTTACCTGGTATCGCTCGGCAACGGGCTGGTGTGGGACGACCGCATGCTGTTGGAGGGCGAGGTCGTCCGGGGGGCGGTCTCGCCTGCCCAGGCCTTCACCCGCGACTACTGGGGGCTGGGTGGCGTGTGGGCCGGCTCTCCCGGCTACTACCGTCCGCTGACGACGCTCTCCCTGGCGCTCGACCGGCGCCTCGGTCAGGGCTCGCCGGTCCCCTTTCATGCGGTCAACGTCCTGTTCCACGTGGCGGTGACCCTGGCGGTCCTCGCCTGCGCGCGTCGTCTCGGAGCCTCGGACCTCGAAGCGTTTCTGGCGGCGTCGCTGTTCGCCGTCCTGCCGAACTTGGCGGAAACCGTCGCCTGGGTTTCCGGGCGTCCCGACCTGTTGTGCGCCGGGCTTCTCCTGGGAGCGCTCGCGACGGGCGGTCCGGCGTCCGTCGCCTTGGGAGCGGCGGCGCTCTTGACCAAGGAAGCAGCCATCGTCTGGCCCCTGCTCACGGCGGTGCGCGACCGCGGTCGCTGGCGGGCGCGGCTGCCCGAGCTGGGAGTCGTCGCGGTCTATCTGCTCGTCCGCCACTGGGTGCTCGGGCGCGCGCTGCCACCCTCGGTCTTTGGCGACCTCCAGACGGGCAGTCTCGCGGCCCTGCAGGCGCTCGGGTGCCTGGTGATTCCCTGGCTCACCCCGGCGGTGTACGTGCCTCCCAAGGGTTTCTCGGACTGCTCGGAGGCCGTGTACGTGGGCGCCGCGGTCCTCGTCGCGCTGGGAGTGCTCGCCTTGAAGGAACCCCGAGCGCGGAAGCGCCTCGCGCTCGCGGCCGTGTCGTACGCGCCGGTGTTTCCGCTGATGAGCTCGCAGGCGGTCCTCGGAATGCGCCCGCTCTATTTGCCGGCGGCGTTCCTGTGCATGGCGCTAGGGCCGCTCATTGCCCGGGCGTGGCCGAAGGCGAAGGCGGCTCTCGTCTTCGCCGCGTGCGGGTTGGGAATCGCCTGTGCGTCCGCGAGCACGCTGTGGAGGACCGACCTCCACTACTCCGAAGAGGCCGCGAAGGCGGCGCCCCGCTCGGTCAGGGTCCTGACGAACCTGGCGGTGGCAGAACACCAGGCCGGGCTGCTCGCGCGGGCATGGCAGACAGTCCGGCGGGCGCTTCGCGAAGCGCCCTACGAAGGCGCCTACCAGCTCGAAGGCTCGCTGCTCGCGGAAGTCGGCTGTGACGAGCTTGCGGCCGCGGGGTTCGGGAGTGCGCTAAGAGCCAACGCCGCGTTCCTGCCGGCCTGGGACAGTCTGACGCGCCTGTTGCTCCTCAGAGGCCGGCCGGTGCAGGCGAAGGAATTGCTCGAGAAGGCAGTCGCGATGGGCCTTCGTCCGCCCGCCTTCGTCGAGCGGCTCAGGTTGGCGGGTGAGAACCCCGGCCCCGACAAGCCGCTGGCGGCATGCGCCGCGACTTCGGTCGAGGCTCTCCTTTCAGACCCACGGGTCCTGGCCCGCGCAGCGCTCGACCGCCTTCGAGAAGCCTCCGTCGACGAAGCGGACACTGTCTCGCTCGCGGCGACGCTGGCCGGGCCCGCGGCCGCGCCCGCGCAGTTCGCGCGGTCTCAGGCACTCTTAGCCAAGGGCGATGCCACCGGAGCCGTCGCCTGCGCGAAGGAAGCGCTTCGCCTCGACCCGGGCTTCACCGCCGCGCACAAGCTGCTCTTCCTCAGCCTGCTTCGAGCGAAGCAGGAACCGCGGCTCGCCGAGGAAGAGCTGTCCCGGTATCTCGAGCTTCGCCCCGACGACCCGCAGGCAGGGGCGCTCCGCGCGATGCTGGGCCGTTGAACGACGGGCGGGCAGCACCGGTGTCCAGGCCCGTTTCTTAGCCTCAGCCCGGGTGATAAACCTCTGAAGAACGAGGGGACGGGGATGCCGAGCGCCCAAGCGAAGCGGAACCAGGCGACCCGAGGGACCCGGCAGCTCAGTCCGCCCGCTGCCGTTTCGGTCCTGCTCATGGCGCTCGTCTCGTGTGAGAGAACCCCGCCTGCGCCTCCGCCTGTGCTGGCGCGCGCTCCGGTGGTCCACGACGAGCGGGTCAGCGCCACCACTCGGTTGCTGCACCGCGAGGACGGCACGACGACCGCCGTCATCTCGGCTGGTCCCAGGGCCTACCGCGACGAAGAGGGGCGCTGGGCCGACATCCTCCCGGCGCTCGAGGCGCGTCAGGATGGCTCGCTCGAGGCCCGGCGCAACCTGGTTCGGGCCGTCTTTCCGGAGAGGTTGGGAGGAGAGGCGGCGGTCCGGATTGAAGATCGCGAGACGGGCCTGGGCTTCTCCTACTGGCCGGCGCTGCCGTCGCCGACGTCGGCGGTCCGCTCGGACGGCGCGGTGGCCCGCTATGAGCTGCCGGGCCTCGAGGGAAGCCTCGAGGAGTTCCGGGTGCTGCGCGGGACGGTGAAGCACAACCTGGTGCTCGGCCGGCCCGCTGCCATCGACGCGCTCCTGTCGCGCGCGGGAGAGGGCCGGCTGGCGGCCCGGGGTCGCGTGCGGTTGGACCCGGGCGTTCGCTTCGCCGCGAGCGGAGAGGCCCTCGACGTAATCGGGCCGTCGGGCCGGCTCTTCCAGCTGCCGCCGCCCTCGGCCTTCGAGGTGGGCCACTCCGAAAACTCCTCGGCCGCGCACTACCGCTTCGAGCCGGCCGGCGACGAGTTTTCGGTCGAGGTCGACGAACGGTGGCTGCGCGACGAACGGCGCGTCTTCCCGGTGGCGGTGGACCCTCCGGCCACCGCGTTCACGAGCTATGCGGCCTGGGTGTTGGGCAGCACCGCCACGGGTCCTGGAACCCTGACCGGGAACGACGCGCCCTTTCTCGGTCGCCCGTTTTCTTCGGAATACCACCAGGTGGCGATGAAGTTCGACCTCGGCGCAATCGGCCCGACGCCGAGCGTCACGGCGGCGAAGGTGAACGTCTACTTCGACGGCCTGGGGTCGAGTGGCACCACCCCGGTCCACTTCGCGCCGCTGACTAAGGACCCTGAGCTTTCCGACCCCGCTTCGCTATTCGCGGACGGCGTTCATGGCGTGTATGCCGACTACGCGGTCACCGGCTCGGTGACCTACAACTGCGCCTGCTGGATAAACGGCGGCAATCCGGCGACCCAGACGGGCACCGACCTGGGCGCCAGTGGGGCTGCCGATGTCCAGGCGGCCCTGGCGCGCGGGAAGTTTCTCCTGAGCATGCACCTGCCCAGCTACAGCGTGAATCGCTTCGCAACCGTCAACGGGATGCTCGACGCGAACGAGCCACAGCTCTACGTCGACTATGCGGGCGGAGCCCCGACCGTGCCTACGTGCTCTCGGGCGGCTACACCGTCCAGCTCACCGTCATCGATGACTTCGGCAGCAAGAGCTCGACCTCCCTCGGGGTGGTGGTGGGAGACGCGGAATGCCCCAAACCTCCGCTGGTGCAAGTCCTGGCCGACTCCCTCCACGGGACGGACTCCCTCACCGTGAAGTTCGGGTGCAACTGCACTCCGGGGCTGTCCCGGGCGTGGGACTTCGGAGACGGCACCGGCTCGTCCGAAGCAGAGCCCTCGCACACCTTGGCGGTGGACGGCACCACGGGCCAGGTGCAGTGGATTCCGGCAGAGGCCGGTGTCGAGCGCGTCAACATCATCGCGAGCAACTCGGCCGGCACGGCGGGACAGAGCTACGAGGTAGACGTCGCCTGCGACGGCGAGGGCGCTACGAAGCGTGGCTGCGGCTGCCAGGGTGTGGAGGACGGCTTGTCGGGCCTGGCGCTGGTGGCCCTGGCAGCATTCGGGCGCCGGCTCTGGCGCCGGGAACGTCGATGACGGGAGCCCGGGCGGAACGGCGGCCGGCCACGGGTGCGGCCGGGCGGGCCTGGGTACTCGCCGCTGCGCTCGTTGTCCTCCTCCCGCCCGAGGCAGGTCAGCCTCCGGGGAGTGCCGTGGGCGTCGTACCCGCCGCCCGGCCGGAAGAGAACGCGATTCAGAGAGAACACCCGGACTGGTGGGCGCAGATTGTCTCGGCCATCGAAGAGGACGAGCGCCAGGTCTTCGCCCCGGCGCCAGGGACGGGCGACGGGCGCTTGGTGGCCAACGCGAGGGGGTTTCGCGCCTTCTTCGGCGAGGGCGGGGTGGAAGTGGCGCCTGACTCCGCGGACTGGCGGTGGAAGTTCTCGCTGGAATCGGTGAGCGGTCGCGCGGTCTTGCCCGCGTCGCCCTCGGCGGTGGGAAGGCGGGTGTCTTACCGGCGGGGTGTGGTGACGGAGGTGTACGAAAACCGCCCCGAGGGGCTCGAGCAGACCTTCGAAGTCGCCAAGCCCCCCGAGGGTGGAGGGCCGCTCGTCATCGAGGGCCGGGTGGAAGCGCCCCTGGGCCAGCGGCGTGACGCGCAGGCGCTGGGCTTCGGCGAGGGGCTGGAAGAAGCGCTGCGCTACGACGGCCTGAAAGTCCTCGACGCCGACGGGCGGAAGCTGCGGGCGTCCATGGCCTGGAGCGCCACCTCGCCCGGCGAAGGGAGAATTCGCATCGTCGTCGAGGGGGACGGGCGGTACCCGCTCGTCATCGACCCGTTCATCACCGCGCCGGCCTGGCAGGTGGTGGGCGCGAGCCAAGTCGGTGCGTCTTTCGGCTACTCCGTTTCCGGCGCGGGAGACGTCAACGGGGACGGGTTTTCCGACGTCATCGTCGGCGAGGGTGACTTCGATGGTGCGCTGACCGACATGGGAAAGGCGTACGTCTTTCTGGGCTCGGCGACGGGCTTCTCGACGGGTGCGGCCTGGCAAGTGGTGGGCGCGACCCAGGCGGGCGCGGAGTTCGGAGAAAACGTCTCAGGGGCGGGGGACGTCAACGGAGATGGGTATTCGGACGTCATGGTGGCTGAGTGGCGGTTCGATGGCGCGGCGACGGATATGGGGAAGGCCTACGTCTTCCTTGGCTCGGCGACGGGGCTTTCGACGGGGACGGCCTGGCAGGTCGTCGGTGCGAGCCAGGCGAACGCGCACTTCGGCGTGTCCGGATTCGGTGTGGGGGACGTCAACGGGGACGGGTTTTCGGACGTCCTCGTGGGGGAACCCGACTTCGACGGGGCCGTGTCGGACATGGGAAAGGCGTACGTGTTCCTGGGCTCGGCGACGGGGCTTTCGACGGGGGCAGCCTGGCAGGTCGTGGGCTCGAGCCAAGCGGCCGCGATCTTCGGCGGTGCCGCCTCCGGGGCCGGAGACGTCAACGGGGACGGGTTCTCGGACATCGTCGTGGGCGAGGAGAACTTCGACGGAACGGCCACGGACTCGGGGAGGGCGCACGTCTACCTCGGTTCGCCGACGGGGCTTTCGACAGGAGCGGCCTGGCGGGTGACGGGCGCGAACCAGGCCAGCGCCTTCTTTGGCTTCTCGGTATCCGGTGCGGGGGACGTCAACGGGGACGGGTTCTCGGACGTCATCGTTGCGGAGTA
>JAHFDQ010000589.1 GCA_023248915.1 Archangiaceae bacterium
GTTGTTCGCCGCGCTCGGTCGTGATCCACCGCCGGTGGCTCACCTGATTCGGGCACCAACTTAGAACCGGATTCGGTGCGCGAGCCCGGCGAGCCCTGGCCAAAAACTTTCCCGCTGGCCGCACCGGCCCGACGCTTTCCCGCGGCGGGCATGGTGCCCACCCCAGGAAAGGCTAAGGCCCGCGACGGGGTACAACCGTGCGGGCCTCATTCGGTGCAGCTTCGGTTCGCGACCGGGCTCACCAGCGAGGAGTACGTTAGACAGCAGGCCTGGCGGTCGGCAACTTTGTCGCACTGTCCGCTGCACCCGAAGGGCGGGTGCGGATTCGCCCGGCACACCCCCTACGAGCGCGTCGAGCCTCCCGGTTGCCTCGTGGCGCGCTACTACTGCCCCGAGGGCCACACCACCTTCAGCCTGCTGCCGGACTGCCTCGCCTCGCGGCTGTCCTCGACGCTGGCGGACGTGGAAGAGGTAGTCGAAGCAGTCGAGTCCTTCGACGAGAGCCGGGAGGTACTCGCTGAACTGCTGCGGCCGGACATCGGCCGGCAGTGCGCGCTTCGCTGGATGCGCCGGCGGACGAGGGCGGTCAGCGCGTTGATGGTGACGGTAGTGGGCCTGCTGCCTTCGGTGCTTTCCGGCTGCGAGCGGACGCTTCAAGCCTTCCGCGCGGCGCTCGGCGCCACGCGGGCGCTGCCGGCATTGCGGGAGAGGGTAGCCGACCACCTCCCCTACCTGCCCCCGCCCGTCGGTTTCGGCCCCCGGTCAACGCCGCGGGACAGACGCCCAGGTCCCGGCCAACAGGAAGGGGGCGCAGACCCACCACGCCCGGAGACGTGACTCTCACGTCCGCCCGAATTCACGGGCCTCGACGTGGGAGTAACCAGATGAACGAGAAGGAGACGAAGGGCGCCGACGAGGTCGCCCTGTTTCGCTTCGGAGTGATTGCAGACCTGGCGCACCGGCCACCGAGCGAGAAGGGGCTGTACCGCCGCCTCTTCGAGCTGGCGGACCGGGACTGGCAGATTCCGGGCACGACGCGCAGCCGCCTCGCCGCCGAAACGGTGCGCGGCTGGTTGAAGGCCTACCGCAAGGGCGGCTTCGACGCGCTCAAGCCCAAGCCCCGCAAAGACGCCGGCGAGTCGCGCGCCTTGCCGCAGGAGGTGGCCGACCTGCTGGTGTCCATCAAGGAGGAGAAGCCCGAGCTGTCGGTCCAACTCGTCGTCAAGGAGGCGCTCGCCTCGAAGAAGGTGCCGGCAGAGCTGCCGCTGGCCTCGACGACGGTGCACCGATTGCTGACCCGCCACGGGCTGATGCACAAGGTCGGTAAAGACGTCGAGGGCGCGGGGGGCACCGACCGCCGCCGCTTCGCCTTCCAGAAGGCCGGCGAGCTGTGGATGAGCGACGTCATGTACGGCCCGAGTGTCACCGTGGCCGGCAAGGTGCGCCGCAAGACGTACCTCATCGACTTCATCGACGACGCCACACGGGTGGTGCCCTTCGCGGCCTTCGCCCTCGCGGAGAACACCACCGCCTTCCTGCCCGTCTTCAAGCAGGCGGTGATGCGCCGGGGCGTCCCGAAGAGACTCTTCGTCGACAACGGCGCCGCCTACCGCTCGCACCACCTCTCGCTCGTGTGCGCCAAGCTCGGTGCGACCCTCATCCACGCCAGGGCGTACCAGCCAGAGTCGAAGGGGAAAATCGAAAGGTGGCACCGGACAGTCCGGATGCAGCTCTTGCCCACTCTGTCCGAGGGCGACACCTCGAGCCTCGATGCCCTCAACCGCCGGCTCTGGGCGTACATCGAATCCGAGTACCACCAGGCCCCGCACCGCGGCCTCGACGGCGAGACGCCGCTCGACCGTTGGGCAAAGTCGGCCGACGAGGTGCGCTACCTGGGCAGCGACGTGGACCTCGACCAGCTCTTCCTCTCCGAGGCCACCCGCAAGGTGCAGAAGGACAGGACCGTCTCCCTGAACGGCGTCGTCTACGAAGTCGACGCCTCGCTCGTCGGCGCCACCGTTACCCTGCGATTCGACCCGACCTTGAAGGGGCGCTCGGTGCAGGTCTGGCTCTCCGGCCGCAAGGTGCAGGAGGCCAAGGTGGTGGACGCCTACGCCAACTGCTTCGTGAAGCGCGACCGGCCTTCGCGGACCCTGTCCACCTCGGACGCGCCCCCACCGCCTCCGGCGGGACTGAAACTGTCCGAGCTTTCCAAGCAGAGCGACGACGACAAGGAGGGGCGCTGATGTACCGCAAGCACTTCGGCCTCACCCGGCACCCGTTCGCCAAGGACCTGGCCCCCGAGGACCTCTTCGTTTCCGCCGCCGGTCGCGAACTCGAGGTCCGCCTCGGTCACCTGCTCGACCTGCGTGGCATCGGCCTCGTCACCGGCGAGGTGGGCAGCGGCAAAACAACGGCCTGCCGCAAAATCACCGCTGGCCTGCACACCGGGCTGTACCGCCTCTTCTACGTGCCGCTCACGACCGGCAACGTGATGGACCTCTACAAGTCCATCGCCTGGGAGATGGGGCTGCCCACCGAGCGCAGCCTCGCCTCCCTCTACCGCTGCATCCGTGCCGAGGTGACGCGCCTGTGCCTGGAGGCGAAACTGCGGCCCATCCTCATCGTCGATGAAGCCCAGCACCTACGCAGCGACGTCCTCGAAAACCTGCGCCTGCTCGCCAACTACGAGATGGACTCGCACAACCGCCTCTGCCTCCTCCTGGTAGGACAGGCCGAGCTACGGCGGCGACTGACGATGGCGGTGCATGAGGCGCTCTCCCAGCGTGTCGTCGTCCGCTACCACCTGGCGGGCCTCGTCCGCGACGAGCTGCCGGCCTACCTCGTCCACCTCTTGCGCCTCGCCGGCACCGAGTTGCCGCTCTTCGAGCCAGCGGCGACGGAGGCCGTCTTCCAGGCAACCAGCGGCCTGCCGCGGAAGGTGAATTCCCTCGCCCATCACGCGCTCATGGCCGCAGCGCTTGCCAAAGCCAAGGCGGTCACGGCTGAGCACGTTCAGGCCGCTCTGCCTGAGGTGTCGTGATGACCAGCTGCGGGCTCTGGCTCTCCCGAAGCCGGCTGGTGGCCGTCGTCGTGGACGACGACGGGCGGGCTTCGCCCGCCCTCCTCGCAACCACGGACGACGAGGGGCGCTGGGCGCTGCTCGAGCATGTCGACGCAGTGCACGGCCTCGACTGCGAACTCGTCCTCCCCGAGGACTTGCTCAAGGCCGATGCCATCTCCCGCCTCGCGCTCGATCGCGGCCACGACCTGTGGGCTGCGCCTCAGCGGCTCGTCGAGGCCATCCGCCGCGTCGCCGGGCTTGCGACCGGGCCGCCCGCTCGCACTGCGGCGATGATCGCCAGGCTGGCCATCGTCCCCGGTCTGCGCGGTCACCTCCGCCGCATCGATCGTCGCGGCTACGACCGCCGCCAGTTGCCTATGCTTTAGGCGAAAGCCCTCAGGCCGCCAGCGAGCAGCCCGAGGGCTTTCTTGTCTCGGCCACCTGCCCAGGAAGCGCCACCGGGGGCGCCAATTCGGTGACCGTCGCGATCACCCTCGCGATCCACCGTGAACATCCGCCGGTGGCAGAAACCGGGAACCAACACTCGAGCGTCCGGCGCTCGCGCGCGGCACCAGTCGTCTCGGCGCAGTGCCCGCGACTTCGGTCGCCACCCC
>JAHFDQ010000590.1 GCA_023248915.1 Archangiaceae bacterium
TCAGCGGAACTTCGGCGGGGGCGGCGGCAACGGTGGCTTCGGCGGCGCGGGCGGCCTGGGCGGCGCCGGCGGCTTCGGGGGCAACACCACCACCTGGAGCGGCTCGGTGGGAGGCAAGGGCGGCGAAGGAGGCAACGGCGGAGCAGGGGGCGGCGGAGGCGGCGGCGCCGGAGGGCCTTCGTTCGGAATCCTCGCCTTCAACACCGGCGTGGCGACCTGGGCCGCGCAGAACACCTTCGTGACCGCGGCCGCGTCCGACACCTCGGGCGCGGGCGGCTCGGGCGGAAGCTCGTCGGGCCCGGGGGCCACGGGCGCGGGCGGCACGGCGGGCGCCTTCGCCGACGTGCTGTCGCTGACGGGTTGCCCGGCGGGTTGCCCGGGCGGCACCACCTGCGACGCCAACGGAGTCTGCGCGCCGAACTGACGAGCGCTACTGCGACGCGGCAGGCTTTCGCGGTGGGCCGGCCGCTTCCTCGACGGTGACGGGCCGGTGGCCGTCGAAGGGAAGGCGCCGCGCGGCGCAAGGCTCGAGCGCGCATTCGGGGCAGGGTTCGCACCGGCAGGGGTCGAGGTGCAGGGCCAGCTCTGCCTCGAGCCCGGTCTCGGCGCGGACCAGGCCCTCGAGCTCTTGGGCGGCGTCGTGCGCCTGGCGCACCGTCCAGTGCTCGGCGACGTGAATGTGGCCGTCGACGTGCACCAGACTTCCGTGTCGCAGCACCCGGAGCCGGTGAACGCCGACGAGGCCGGGGCGCTGGGCCTTGTTGAACACCGCGACCAGCTTCGCGAGGAGCACCGGGTCGTCCCGGTCGAGAAGCGCGTCGGTCGCTCCGCGCGCCAGCGAGTAGCCCGTCCACGCCAGGTAGAACCCGACGAAGAGCGCGGCCAGCGGGTCGAGAATGGGCAGGCCGGTGAGTCGCACCAGCCCGAGGCCCGAGAGCACCGCCACGGTGGTCCACACGTCGGCGAGGATGTGCTGGCCGTCGGCGACGAGGGTGGGCGACTCGAGGCGGCGCCCGGTGCGCAGCACGAAGGCCCCCAAGAGCAGGTTCGCCGCGCCGGCGGCCGCGGTCACCGCCAGCCCGAGGTCCACCGAGCGCAACTCGGCGCCCAGCCACAGCGTCCGCACCGCGTCGTAGATGATGGCCATGGCGGCGAAGGCGATGAGGCCGCCCTCGAAGGCCGCCGAGACGTACTCCATCTTGCCGTGGCCGTAGGGGTGGTCGCGGTCGGCGGGCTGAGACGCGAAGCGCACCGCGCTCAGGGCGAAGACGGCCGCGACGACGTTGACGATGGACTCGAGCGCGTCGGACAGCACCGCGTGCGAGCCGGTCAGGCGCCAGGCGACGAGCTTGGAAGCGAGAATCGCCGCGCCGCCCACGAGCGAGGCGGTGGCGGTGAGCGCGCGCAGCCGCCCTCGCGAGCGGTCTGCCGAGGGGCCGTCGGGAGCCGTCATCGGGGCGAACTCTACCCGAGGCCGGCCCGGGCCGGCGCGGAGTCACCTTCGAGCGGGTGCGATTGCAAACGGTCGGCAGCCAATCCGTTCGGGCCGAGCGCAGTCGAGGCCGTCCCTCGCCGGGCTCGGGGCGAGCGGTCTGTGCGCCGACTGATTTGGATCACAACCACTCCGAGCTACGCACCCGAGTAGCGCATTCAGGGTGCCCGGCCGGCGACGAGCTCTTGGACGACATGGAGGAGCGCCGCCTCGTGGCCGAGGTCGGCCGGGAGGTCCACCTCGCGGGCTCCGGCGACGCCGACGCCGCGCTGGTTGGGAGAGTGGTCGTACTGCGGGCGCATGACGGTGTCCGCGGGGAACTGGGTGCGGAAGTGAATGACCTCGACGCCGTCGGCGGCGGCGGGATAGCCGGGAATGGTGCCGCCGATTTCATAGGTGAGCCGGGTGTCGCTCTCGCCATTGGAAACGTCCTTGGGCCCGTCGCGGAATCCGGAACCGGCCAGGGGCGAAGCGACCGTCAGCAACCGCAAGCGCGGCTGGGTCGGGCTGCTTCCGACCTGGAACCCGTGGGCGGCGAAGGAAGCCATGACTCCGCCGGCGCTGTGCGCGAGCAGCACCAGGGGGGTGTCGCTGGGGAAGCACGCGGCGATGCGGTTGACTCCGACCGTCAGGGCGTCGACCAGCTCGCCGTGCTGGCCGGCGACGCCCCAGCGGAACATGAACACCCCGGCCGGCTTGGCCTGGGCGAGGAGCGGGACCACCGGCCACCACTCGCGCCCGTCGCCGTAGACGCCATGCACCAGGATGAAGACCGGAGCGCCCGGGGCGCCCGCGAGCCTCTCGAGCTGCGGGCAGGGAGTCTCACGGTCGAGGGGCTGCGGCGAGAACTGGGCCTGGTAGCGAAACAGCAACAGGTCATCGTCCCGCGCCTTGTTGAAGTCGTCGGTGCTACGGCGAAGGGGCTCGACGGACACCCAGCGGCCTTCGCCCTTCATCCGGGACAAGGCGTGCTCGAGAGGCCGGAAGCGAAGAGCGTCGCAAGAAGTCGCCAGGACTGTCGCGGCGGTCGCCGCGAGGAACAGCATGGTGGTCGCCTTCGGAGTCGTCAGAAACGTCGGCCCTCAACGTGCGCTACTTCGCGACTTTGGCGCATTCCTCGACGAAGGCGGCGAACCCGTCGAGGTGCGCGCGGATTCTGGGCCAAGAAGTGACGGCGGCCTTGATGACGGGCTGGAGCAGCGCGGGTTCTATGTCGACGTCGTACCTCTTTCGGAATCGGTGCCGAAAGCGTCGCAGCTCGTCGACAGCGTCATCGTGCGGAAGGATGACCCCTCGCACGCCCTCGACGGCACGCGAAGCCTGCTCGAGAAGTTGAACGTGCGAGTCCACACCGTCCGGGGACGCGCCATCGAAGATCTTCAGCGATCGTTCGATGGTGGCTTCGATTGCGCCATAGACATGATGCAGCAGCACCGCAGCAGCGTATGGCTCATAGCCTGTCGGCGCGGTGATCTCCCAGGTCTTCAACTCGGAAGTGTGCTTGTCGGCGTGCGCCAGGTCCTGCCGGATATTCGCTGCCAGGTCCTGGAGGGCCACCTTGGCCAGGCTCACGCGATCTCCAGCCCAAAGCGATCGATGCGCTCTCGCAGCGGCCTTGGAATTGCCTCGAGGTTGGCCAGCTCCACGGGCCTGTGCGCCAGGACAGTAAATTCGCGCTCGAATCTGGCGAGCGCCTGCTCGGTCAAGCCTCCGACAGCAAGGTCAATGTCGCTGTTGCGCCGAAATAATCCGACCGCCAGCGAGCCGAAGAGGACCACACGCTTGGCCCCCGCTGCCCTCAGCGTCCGGGCAAGGTCGGGGACTAAAGCCCTGGCTGACGCCTCGGCGGACAAGTCCTCTTCCGACCGATCGCGAAGTCGTTCGCTCAGTCGATCAACCGCCTCTTCCGGGCTCACGTTCACGGCAGAAGTGTAACACGCCGCCGGATCAGCCCAGCTAACCAGGTGGTTCCAGGAGCAGGTTTCGGAACTCACCGTTTTTATCCGACCGGCAGGGTGCGGCCTTGGCGAAGGCTTGCTCGACGACGTGAAAAGCGAAGGCAATGATTGCTCCGCGCAAGCAGTTCAGACGCAGACAGGGTACCCGGCAGAGGAGTCAACACGAATGGGCAAGTACGGTCAGGCGGCAGTTCGAGCGGCGGAGATCCTGCGGGGGG
>JAHFDQ010000591.1 GCA_023248915.1 Archangiaceae bacterium
GCGGCCGTGCTTCCGGTAGACGTACTGGAGCACCTCTTCGCGACGCTCGTGCTCGAAGTCGACGTCGATGTCCGGGGGCTCTTTCCGTTCGTTCGAGATGAAGCGCTCGAACAGCAGACCCATGCGCACCGGGTCGATGGCGGTGATCTGCAGCGCGTAACAGACCGCCGAGTTCGCCGCCGACCCGCGCCCCTGGCACAAGATGCCGCGCTCGCGGGCGAAGCGGACGATGTCCCAGATGGCCAAGAAGTACCCGGCGAAGTCGAGCTTGGCGATCAGCGCGAGCTCTTTGTCGATCTGGGCGCGCACCGCGGCGTCAGGCCCAGCCGGGTACCGGAAGCCGAGCCCCTCGAGCGTCAACTGCCGCAGCCAACTGTCGGGGCCGTGGCCGGGCGGCAAGTCTTCCCGCGAGAACTGGTAGCGCAACTCGTCCAGGCTGAAGTGGCAGGCGTCGGCGATCTCGAGCGTGCGCCCCACCGCGTCGGGGTAGTCGGGAAACAGGCGCGCCATCTCGGCCGGGCCCTTCAGGGTGCGCTCGGCGTTCGGGAAGAGCCTCTTGCCGGCCGCCGCCACCGTCGTCTTGTGGCGGATGGCGGCCATCACGTCCTGCAGGCGCTGGCGGCGCCTGACGTGGGTGTGCACGTCGTTGTGCGCGCACAACGGCAGCTCGAGCTCTTTGGCCAGGGCGACAGCCCGGGCGACGCGCGATTCGTCGCCGGCGGCGAGCGCGCGCGAGAGCCCCACGTAGAAGCGCCCGGGGAAGGCCTCGGCCAGGGGCGCCACCTGGGCGGCCGGCCCCGGGTGGGGCAACAGCGCGATCAGCCCCCGCGCCCGCTCGGCCACCGCGCGCCAAGACAGCCCCGCCTCGCCCTTCGGGTGCGCCAGCCGGCTCTGCGACACCAGCCGGCAGAGGTTGGCGTAGCCTTCGGCGCTCTCGGCGTACACCACCACCCGGGGCGCGTCTTCCAGGGTCAGCCCGCTCGCCGTCAACAGCTTGAACCCCTTGCCGCGCGCGAACAGGTGCGCCTTCGGGGTGCCGTACAGCCCGTCGTCGTCGGTCAACGCCAGCGCCGACAGCCCCAGCGCCTGGGCGCGGGCCACCAGCTCTTCGGGGTGCGAAGCCCCGGTGAGGAACGAGAAGTTCGACCGGCAGCACAGCTCGGCGTACACGAAGGGCAAGGTACTGCACGCGCGTTCAGCCGACAAGCCCCCGCCGCGAGTCGCCCAGCCTCAGCCGAGGTTGTGGAACACGGTCTGGACGTCTTCGTCCTGCTCGAGCTGATCGATCATCGCCAGCACCTGGGTCGCCTTGTCCTCGGGCAGCTCGACGTGCGTCGCGGGAATGAACTCCGACTCGGCCGAGACAGGGGTGAGGTGGCGCGCTTCCAGCGCCGCCTGAAGCTGGCCGAACGCCTGCATCGCGCAGCGGAGGACGAGTTGGGGTTCGCCCTTCTCGCCGGTCGTCTCGCCGAACTCCTCGAGCCCGTGATCGATCAGCTCGAGCTCCAGCGCGTCGCGGTCGACCCCTTCGGGGCTCAGCCGGAACACCCCCATGCGGGAAAAGGCGAAGGCCACGCTGCCGGTGGCGCCCATGTTGCCGCCGCCCTTGTGGAAGGCCGACCGGACGTTAGCCACCGTGCGGGTTGGGTTGTCGGTCGCGGTCACCACCAGCACGGCGACGCCATGGGGCGCGTACCCTTCGTAGATGAGCTCTTCGTAGGCCGCGGTGTCCTTGCCCTGGGCGCGCTTGATGGCGGCGTCGACCTTGTCCTTCGGCATGTTCAGCGCCCGGGCGTTCTGGATCGCGCGGCGAAGCGTCGGGTTGGACTCGGGGTGAGGCCCCCCCGCCTTGACCGCCATCACGATGTCCTTGCTGACGCGCGTGAAGGCCTTCGCCATCTTGTTCCAGCGCGCGAACATCGTCGCTTTTCGTGTCTCGAAGATGCGGCCCATGGGCGACACCGTACCCGAAATTCCGGGCGGTGGACCGTTCGAAGGTGGCAGTCGTTGACACCCGCGCGCCGAAAGAGCGAAGTACCCCGCCCGATGGACTTCCCCGCCGCCTGGATTCTCTGGCTGATCGCTGGCCTGATCTCGGTGGTGCTCGAGATCAAGCTCTCGGGCTTCGTGATGCTGTGGTTCGCGGTGGGCGCGGCCGTCTCGGCGCTGGGGGCCGCGGTCGGCCTCGGCCTGTCCGGGCAACTGTCCCTGTTCATCGCCGTGTCGGTCGCGCTCTTCGCGGCCTCGCGCACCATCTTCCAAAATGCGCTGATGCGGGGCGGCGACCGGGGCCCGAAGGTGGGCGCCGAGGCGATGCTGGGGGCCGAGGCGACCGTCGTCCAGGCGCTGCCCGCGTCGGGGTCGGGCACGGTGCGCATCAACGGCGAGCTCTGGGCCGCCCGCTCGGTCGAGGGCGCCATCGCCGCCGGAGAAACCGTTCGCATCGACAGCGTCGAGGGCTTGAAGCTGCGCGTCCGCAAAGTGCAGGATGCGCCCATCGTCGTACACCGCCAAGGGGAGAAGACATGATCTACGTGCTGATCGTCCTGACGCTGGTCGTGGGCTTCGTGCTCATGACCGGCATTCGAATCGTCCCGCAGGGCAAGGTCATGGTGATCGAACGCCTGGGCAAGTACTACAAGGTCGCTTCGAGCGGCCTGAACGTCCTGGTGCCGTTCCTCGACTCGCCCCGCCCGCTGGAAATGCGCGCCGCCGGCAAGTTCCTCAGGTCGAACATGGTGGACATGCGCGAGCAGGTCATGGGGTTCGAGACCGTGCAGGTCATCACCCACGACAACGTCTCGATGGAAGTCGGTTCGGTCATCTACTACCAGGTGATCGACCCGGCCAAGGCGCTGTACCAGGTCGAGAACCTGGCCCTGGCGATCGAACAGCTCACCATGACCAACCTGCGCAACGTGATGGGCGAGCTCACCCTCGATCAGACGCTGACCTCGCGCGAGACGGTGAACACCAAGCTGCGCATGGTGCTCGACGAGGCGACCGAGAAGTGGGGCGTCAAAGTCACACGCGTCGAGCTGCGCGAGATCGAACCGCCCCAGGCGATCAAGACCGCGATGGCCAAGCAGATGACCGCCGAGCGCGAACGCCGCGCCGAAGTCACCAAGGCCGAAGGCGACAAGGCGGCGGCGGTGCTGCAGGCCGAGGGCGAGAAGATCTCCCGAATCTTGCGCGCCGAGGCCGAACGCGATTCTTCCATCGCCTTGGCCGAGGGCCGAAAGAAGGCGGCCATCCTCGACTCCGAGGGCAAGGCCGAGGCGACCCGCACGGTGTTCGACGCCTACAACGCCAAGGGCGGAGCCACCCCGCAGGTGCTGGCGTTGCGCTACCTGGAAACGCTGCAAGACCTGGGGCGCGGCCCGAACAAGATGTTCATCCCCTACGAGGCCACCTCGGTGCTCTCGTCGCTCGGCGTGGTGAAAGAGCTGTTCACCAGCGGCGAAGCGCCCCCGGCCCCACCCCAGATTCCCGTCGGCCGGCTGGTGTCGTCGCCGGTGACGACGCCGGTGGGCACGCCGGTCAAGCGCGACGAGCAGTAGCCCGCCCGGGTCGCGAACGGCCGGACGGTGCCTTGCCGCGGCGCGCTCAGTCGAACATGCCCTGCAGGTAGAAGCGGCCGTCGCGGCCGTCGCGGTACACCCACAC
>JAHFDQ010000182.1 GCA_023248915.1 Archangiaceae bacterium
GTGCTCATCGCCCTGTTCATCGACAAGCTCTGGACGGAAGGGGTGGCCGCCCACGGCGTTGCGCTGCTCTTCGGGATGCCGTTCTTCGTCCTGGTCGGCAAGGACCTCGCGGGCAACCCGAAGAACTTCACCGACCTGTTCGTCTACAACTACGACCGGCCTTACCCCTTCGACATGGTGCAAAAGCCCATCGCCCTGTTCGCCACGCGGTCGATGTGGATGGGCGACCTGGTGTCGGTGGCGCTGCTCGGGCTCGGGGGCTTCCTGCTCTTCGACGCCTTCAGCCAGAAGGGCCGGTCGGTGCTCGTGAAGGGGGTGGCGCTCCTCCTCACCCTGCTCGGGGGCGCGGGGCTGATCACCGTCGCCACCCGCGGCTCGGTGTCCCCCTCGCTGTTCGCCGGGCTCGCGCTGGTGCTCGCCGCCCTGTACATCGGGTACGAGGGCGTGCGCGGGGCCCCGGACGCCCGGCTGGCCCGCTACCCGGCGGCGGTGGCGTTGGCCCTAGCGGGCCTGAAGCTGGCGGTGCGCGCCGCGCAGGCGGCGCCCTCGGCCGACCCGCTGCTCCCGTTCCTGATGGACCCGGTGAACCTGAAGGAAGCGATGGGGTTCGCCTTCATCATCGGGGGCACGGTGGTGTCGGTGACGGCGCTGACGCGCTCGCGGGTGGCGCTGTTCGGCGCGTTCTGGACCTTCGCCTTCGGCTTCGCGCTCTGGTTCAACTGGTCGCACTGGGTCGACCTGTCGCACCACTGGACGCAGCGCGACCTGTTCTGGCGCTACTACGCCCAGAAGCGGCCCGGCGAACCCATCACCGCGTTCCTGATGAACTGGCGCGGGGAAACTTTCTACTCGAAGAACACCGTCAAGCAGATCAAGGACAACGGGCTGTTGAACGCCTACGCGCACCAGCCTGGGCGGCAGTGGGCGCTGGTCGAGCAGGCCCGGCTGGGAATCCTCAAGTCGGCGGTCGGGGCCGACAAGACGGTGACGCTCATCGACCGCGACCTGAACAACAAGTTCGTGCTCGTCACCATCGAGTAAGGGGTGGACGCCATCCTGGTCGAGGGGTTGGCGAAGCGGTTCGGCGCACGGACCGCGGTCGAAGGGCTGACTTTCCGGGTGGGCGAAGGCGAAGTCTTCGGCCTCTTGGGGCCGAACGGCGCCGGCAAGACTACGACGGTGCGCATGCTGGCGGGCCTGTTGTCCCCGAGCGCGGGCCGAGCCACCGTCACCGGCCTATCCATTCGCGCCGGCGAACCGCTGCGCCGCGTGGTGGGGCTGCTGACCGAGCACCCCGGGCTGTACGACCGGCTGACCGGCCGCGAGAACCTCGAGTTCTTCATCCGGCTGAACGAGCTGGACGTGGCGACCGCTTGGCCCCGGGCCGAGCTGTACCTCGAACGCTTCGGCCTGAAGGGCCGCGAGAATGAGCCGGCGGGCGGGTACTCGAAGGGCATGCGGCAGAAGCTCGCCATCGTGCGCTCGCTGGTGCACGACCCCAAGGTGTTATTCCTCGACGAACCCACCTCGGGCCTCGACCCCGAGTCGGCGCGGGCGGTGCGCGACTCGGTGGCCGAGTTGGCCCGCGACGGCCGCACCATCGTCCTGTGCTCGCACAACCTGGCCGAGGTCGAACGGCTGTGCCAGCGGGTGGCGGTGGTGAAGGGCCGGCTGCTCGCGGTCTCGGGCGTGCGCGAATTGCGCCGGCAGGGCCTGTCGCTCAGGGTCGAAGTCGAAGGCGAAGCGGCGCGCTTCACCGCGGCGCTGGCCGGGCTGCCGTTCGCGCCGGGGGTGCTGACCGAGGGGCGCGTCTTGCGGGTGCTGCTCTCGGACGAGGCGCAGGCCCCCGACGTCATCGCCTGCCTGGTGGGCGCCGGCGCGCGGGTGCGCAGCGCGACGCATGGCGAGCGCCCGCTGGAAGAGGTCTACCTCGAGCTGGTGCGGGAAGAGGCGGCGGCGTGAGCGAGCGGTTTCACTGGCGGCGCGCCCGCGCGGTCTTCTGGAAGGACTTCCTCGACTTGAGGAAGAACCCGGGGCTCATCGTCAGCATGCTGGCCTTGCCGGTGGTGCTGGTGATTGTGCCGGGCGTGGTGGTCTACAGCTACGTGCGCAACCCCGACGACCCCAACCTGCGCGTCCTCGCCACGTACTACGACGCCACGCTGCCCCTGGGAGTGAATTCGGCGCGCTTCCTCATCGAGCGCACCCTGACCGACTGGTTCGGCCTGTTCCTGATGATGCCGGTCTTCGTGCCCATTCTCATCTCGTCGCAGGCGGTGGCCGGCGAGAAGGAAAGGCGCACGCTCGAACCGCTGCTCGCGTCGCCGGTGACGGCGGCCGAGCTGATGGTGGGCAAGAGCCTGGCGTCGCTGGTGCCGGCGGTGGCGATCAGCTGGGCGGCCTTCCTGCTCTTCTGCGCCGTGGTGGACGCGGTGGCCTGGCCGTTCCTGAAGGTGCTGCTCATGCCCAACGCCATGTGGCTGTTCGGGGTGGCGGTCATCGCGCCCTTGTTCGCCTTCTTCGGCAACGGCATCGCCGTCGTCATCTCGGCGCGGGTGGCCGAGGCGCGGCTGGCCCAGCAACTGGCGGGACTCTTCGTGCTGCCGCTGGTGGGGCTGGTTGGCGGCCAGGTCGCCGGCTTCCTGCAGGCCGGGCCCGAGTACTACGCGATTCAGGGCGCGGTAGTGTTGCTGCTCGACTGCGTGCTGGTAGTCGTCGGCGTGCGGCTGTTCGACCGCGAGCGGCTCATCAGCCGGTGGACTTGAGCCCTTGCCCGGGGTGCCCTTCCGGCCCATTCTCGCGGGCGCATGGCGTGCCCCGACGCGCAGAAGCTCGATGCCTTCGTCCAAGGGGCGGTGCCCGCCGGCGAGGTGGCCGGCCTCAACGCCCACCTGGAGGGCTGCCCGACCTGCCGAACCCTCCTGGCCGAGCTGAAGGAGATCTCGACCGGCCGCACGCTGCGGAAGAGGACCGACCCCGGGGACGTCGAAGCCGATTCCTTCGAGACGTTGAAGGAGAGGGGCCTGGCGAAGCCGCCGCAGCCGGCCGGGCGACGCCAGGTCGGGCTCCCCCGCGGGGCGCGGGTTGGGCGCTACGTCATCCTCGAGGGAATCGCTGCGGGCGGAATGGGCGAGGTGTACGCCGCGTATGATCCTCAGCTCGACCGCAAGGTCGCGCTGAAGCTGCTGCGCCCGGACGTGGCGAAGGAAGTGGGCCAGTCCGAAGCGCGGGACCGGCTCTTGCGCGAGGCGCAGGTGATGGCCCGCCTGTCACACCGGAACGTGGTCATCGTCCACGACGCGGGCGCCACCGACGAAGGGCGAATCTTCCTGGCCATGGAGTTCGTCGAGGGGCTGACCCTGCGCGAGCACCTCCGCAAGAAAGTTCGGCCGTGGGGCGAGGTGGTCGAGCTTTTCCTGGAAGCCGGCCGCGGCCTGGCGGCGGCGCACGCCGCGGGCATCATCCACCGCGACTTCAAACCCAACAACGTGCTGGTCGCCAAGGACGGCCGGGTGTGCGTGCTCGACTTCGGCATCGCGCGGGCGACGGTGGTGGAAGAGAGCGAGGCGACGCCCCGGTCGGTTCCCGACGAGGTGTCGAACCCGTCCCGCCGCGCGCTCGAGGTCGAGCTCACCGTCGCCGGGGCGACGATGGGCACCCCGGGGTACATGTCGCCCGAGCAACTGCGCGGCACCCCGGTCGACGCGCGGACCGACCAGTTCAGCTTCTCGGTCGCCCTGTACGAGGCGCTGCACGGGGCGCGGCCCTTTCGGGCGCCCACGCTCCGCGGGCTCTTGAAGGAGATCGAGTCGGGCGTCGTTCCCGACCCGCCCAGCGGAAGCTCGGTGCCACCGAGGGTTCAAGAAGTCATACGCCGGGGCCTGGCGGTGAAGTCCGAGGCGCGCTTCGAGTCGATGGAGGCGCTGCTCGCGGCGCTCGCGATCGACCCCAAAGTTCACCGCCGGAACCGGGTGTACGCCGTGTTCGCGGGCCTGGGGGTGGCCGGGCTCATGATGGGGGCCTGGGGCCTGTTGGGCCGAGGCCCCTCGTGCGACGAGGGCGCGCGAAAGCTGGCCGGCGTCTGGGACGCGGCGCGAAAGGAGCAGGTGCATGGGGCCTTCGTGGCGACCGGGGCGCCCTACGCGGACGACGCGTTTCGGGGAGTGGACGCGTCCCTCGACCAGTGGAGCAGGGCCTGGGTCGACACGAGCCGCGAGGTGTGCGTGGCGACCCGCGTGCGAGGCGACCAGTCGGAAGAGGCGTACTACCTGCGAATGGTCTGCCTGGAGCGCCGCCTTTCGCAGGCCCGGGCGCTGACCGAGGTTCTCGCCCTGGCCGATTCCGAGGTGGTCAGCAACGCCGTCGTCGCGGCGTCGGTGCTCGATTCGGGGGCCACCTGCTCGGGTGCCGAAGCGCTGGGGTCGGCGCCGGCACCGCCTTCGGGGCCGGTGCTGGCCTCGCAGGTCGAGCGGCTGCGCGAGCGCCTGGCCCAGGTTCAGGCGCTGCGCGACTCGGGCCAGTACCTGCGCGGAGTGAAGGCGGCCGAACCCCTCGCGGTCGAGGCGCGGGCTACAGGGTACCGGCCGGTCGAGGCCGAGGCCCTGCTGATGCTCGCGCGGCTGCAAGACCGGGCGGCCGACTACAAGGCCGCCGAGCAGAGCGTGCACGAGGCTGCGAGAGCGGCACAGGCCGCGGGGTGGACGGCCGCGGTCGCCGACGCCTGGATTCTGCTCGTCAGCGTCGTCGGGGCCCACGACTTCCGCCCCGCCGAGGCCGAGCGATGGGTGGGTTATGCGCAGGCGGCCGTGGCCGGGCTGCCGCGCTCGGCGGCCCGCGAAGCCGACCTGGAGCAGGCAATCGCGTCAGAGTTGGTCCAGGCCGGGCGGTTCGGCGAGGCGGTTACGCACGGCGCCAAGGCCCTCGGGGTGACCGAGAGCGCCTACGGCCCCGACGATCTGCGCGTGGCCGTGGTGGCTGACCAGCTTGCCTGGGCGAATTCGTGGCTCGGCCGGCAGGACGAGGCGCTCGCCTACGGCCAAAGGGCACTGAGCATTTCCGAGAAGCGCCTGGGCGGCGAACACCCCGAGGTCGCGCGGGTGCTGGCCGACGTGGCCGCCATCGAGGAAGAGATGGGCCGCTTCGACGACGCGCGCAGGCATCACGAGAAGGCGCTGGCCATTCGAGAGCGCGCCTTCGGCCGCGAAGCGTTGCCGGTGGCCGGTTCGCTCAACAACCTCGGGCTGGTCTACCTGCGGCTCGACCGGTACGCCGAAGCCGATGCAGGCTTCATGCGGGCGCTGGCGATCTTGCGCGCCCGCGCGGGAGCGAACCACCCGAGCGTGGGGCTGGTGCTCGATTCGCTCGGAGACTCGAAGCGGCTCCAGGGGCACTCTGCAGAGGCGCTGGCGCTGTTTAAGCAGGGGCTCGAGGTCCACACCGCCAACTACGGCCCCGAGCACCTTCAGGCCGCCTATTATCTAACCGGCATCGGCCAGTGTCTGACCGACCTCGGGCGCGCCGCGGAAGGCCTGGCTCCGCTCGAGCGGGCGCTGGTGTTGCGCGAGCGCGAGAAGGGGCTGCCCATCGAACTCGGCCGCACCCGCGCGGCGCTCGCCGAGGCGCTGGTGGCGGCCCGAAAGGACAGGCCGCGCGCCAAGCAGCTCGCCCTGTCGGCCCGCGACGATTTCAAGGCCGCCGGCGCCAAGGCCGGCCGCGAGTCGGCCCGGCTGGAGGGTTGGCTGGCCGCGCAGCGAGGGCTCTGACCGGCCGAGCGGCGCGCCCCGGTGGCTCGCCAGGTCGAGTGCGCGGAGCGGCCGCGCCGGTGCCGACCGAGAGGAGGCTGGTGGCAGCGAGTGCGCGAGGTCGGCGTCGCCTGCCGAGGGCTCCGGACGCGGCCAAGAGCGGCAGTCCAAGACCCGGGCTCGAGCAGCCACAGGCTTTCGCGGCGTAGGTGAGGCGGACGTCGGAGCCCGCGTCTGGCTCAAGAGTGGACCGCCGGCCCCTCCGTCGAGCTCGACGCGGTAGAGGTTCACCGCCGGGGGGGGAGGAGTCTTCTTCCAACGCGACGAGCAGGTGGTCCCCCGCCGCCGCCACCGTGGGGAGTACGTCATCGACGGAAGTGCCCGGCAGCGCAATGTGCTCGGCGATGGGGAGGTTCGACTCGTGCCAAATCGTGAGGAACGGGTCGAACTGGTTGCCGTCGAACCGGTCGACGAAGACGATGTAGAAGGCCCCGTTCAGAAACGTCACCCCGCTGGATTAGGCCTCTTCTTTCGTCCCGAGTCGACCCCAGCCCGGTGATCGACGACCGTCCGACCGCAAGGTAATGTTCCTTCATCGCCTGCCGGGAGTCGGCCATGAAGGGTGCAGGGCCATCGAGGGCTGCCGTGCGGACGTGGGCGGGCGCCCTGTCCTGCTTGGCGCTCGCATGCTCCGGCGAGTCGGACCTGCTCGTCCGGGTCGTCGCCGGGGACGAAGTGGCGCAGGGGCTGACCGCCCTCGAGATCGAGGGTTTCCAGGACGGTGGTTTCTCCCGCGCCAAGCGCTTCGAGCTGGACGGCCGGACGCTCCCGCAGACCGTCCTGTTCGTGTCTCGCGGAGCCACCACCGGAAACGTGTCCGTCCGGGTCAGGGGCATGAGGGGCGATTGCGTCGCGGCGGCGGGTTCAGGTGCGGGAGTGGCCGCTCGAGGCCAACCGACGCCGGAAGTCGAGGTCGAGCTGGTCGGGCCGTGCGAAGTCGACGGCGGCGCCTGCGAATGCGAACCCTCGGCCTGTCCGGAGGCGCGGGCGGCCTGCGCCTCGGTCGCGAGCAACTGCCCAGACCCGCCCGACGGTGGGCCCTGCGTAGACTCCGGAGTCACGGGCGACGCGGGAATGGATGCGGGACCGGACGCGGGAGAGCCGGACGGCGGTCCCGACGGTGGATCCGCCGTTGACGCGGGTGACACCGTCGATGCGGGCGGAGACACCGGTTCCGATGATGGGGGGGCGGGCGACGGCGGCGGGGCGGACGCGGGCGGGGCGTGTGACGGGGGCGCGTGCCCGGCCGTCGAGACGTGCACCAACAATCTGGACGACGACGGCGACGGGTTGGCGGACTGCGAGGATTCCGACTGCATCGCGTTTACTTGCTTGCGCGTGATCAACTCGGGGTGGTCCGGCCCGCTGCGAATACGCAGGCAGCTATGGGGTGTGCCCGACCCCATCAAAGAACCGTGCCCCGACGGCGGCGACCCCGTCCGGTACTTCGAGGACCCCGTGGGCACCGCTGTGTGCACGGCCTGCGCGTGCGGCCCGATGAGCGGCGCCGCCTGTGGTCCGGCTGGGGTGTCGTGCGTCACCCAAGACCTGAGCTGCGGTGGTGCCACCGATTGGACCAGCTACTTCGCGAGCAGCCTCTGCCTGCCGAATCTCGACGCGCCGGCCAACGGCCAAGTGTCGTGCACGGTGGGCGCTACCCCGGTCGCTTTGGGCTCGTGCGTCCCGTCGGGGGGAACGTTGAACCCGCCGAAGCCGTTTGGGCGCGTCATCGATGCCTGCCCGGACGACAAGATCGGCGGCGGTTGCGGGCCCTTCGGCTTCGGGACCTATGCCTGCGTCAACAGGAAGAGCGAGAGCGCCGACCGGCTGTCTTGCGTCTTCAAGTCGGGGACTGGCTCTTGCCCGGCCGATTGGCCCTACAAGCTGGTGCCGTTGCCCTACACCGATGGCACCGACTCGCGAAGCTGCACGCCCTGCGCGTGCACGGCGACGCCGGACAGCGTCACCTGCTCGAATCCCAGCAGCGACTGCCCCGGTTCGTCAGACTGCTACGTGCTGCATGCTCAGACTGCCGACTGCTCCGACGTGGCAGTTCCGCGCCAGGTGTTCACAAGCGCTGCCTGCACCCCCTACGACTTGCCCGACCCCGCGCCCGGCGCCACCTGGTCGCTCGAGCGCCTGGCCGCGGCCCCCGCGGGCGGTGGGTGCGACCCGAGCGGGGGAAACGCGTTCGGAACCGTGACCACGCTGGGCACGCACACGGTCACCTTCTGCTGCCGCCCTCCGCCGCCCTGAAGGGGCTCGGCCACCCTCCGCGTCAGGGCGGCCGGGCGATTCGCTCGAAACGTGCCGTTTCCTTTCCGGCCTTCACGGTCAGCTTCACCACTCGTCGCACTCCGAGCGCCTTGTTCTCGAGCAAGAGCTGGTGCACCCCCTCGGGCAGCTCGACCCGCAGAGGGGTAGGCCCCAGGAGCTTCCCTTTCTCGCTCACGTGCGTCCAAGGGTAGGAGTCCAGCATCAGCCAACCCGTTGCCTTCGAGGACGAGCTGCGCGCCACCAGTGCGGGCCCGATCGCGCCGGCCGGGTGCCGGACGGGTTCGGCGTCGCCTCGACCCGCGTCCGCCGAAGGCTGCGGGGAAGCGGGCGAGGGCGCAGGCGTCGGGTCGGCCGTCGGCGCAGGCTCGACCCGGCGCGGTTCTTCGAGGTTGGCGCTGAGAGCGGGGCGGGCGGCCTGGTCGTCCGCGGGCCGCGCCACCGGAACCGGTCGCGCCCCTTCGGGAGGGTTTGCCTGCGTCCCGACCCGGTTCGACACGCCCCACGCGACGGCTGCCACCAGCGCGAGCGCGCCGACGCCGGCGCCAGCAACCTGAAGCGCTCGCCGCTGCCCGGCACTGGCTACGACGTGAGTCGGCGCCGCCCGCACCACCCCGACCTCCCGGGTGAAGCTCGGCTCCGAGCCCAGGGTGGTCGCCGGCGAATCCGGTGCGCCCGCCGCGCCGACCGGACGGTCGGACCGGGTCTCGAGGCTGGTAGATTCCGAGGCGCGGACCTCTTCGGACTCGGGGCCGGTTCGAGTCCGTTCGATGAGCTGGGCCACCTCCTTGGCGTCGACCTGCGTCGCGACCGCGGTGGCCAGTGGCATCTTCTCGGGAAACAGCCCGCGCACCAGCTCGCCGAGCGGGCGCGCCGCCGGAAACAGCCCTTCGGCCGCGGCGAACCGTTCGAGGTCCGCCGCCATCTCGCTCGCGGTGGCGTACCGGGCGTCGACCGAGCGAGCCATCGCTTTCAGGATGACGCGTTCGAGCTCGGCCGGCACCTCGGGCCGAACTTCGCGCGGCGCCGGAAAGCGCGCCTCGGTCATTTCGCGCATTCGTTCGACGAGTGGCCCTGAACCGACGTCGAACGCGGGCCGGCCGACCGCGAGCGCATAGAGCACCGCGCCGGAAGCGTACAGGTCGGCGCGAAGGTCGACGGTGGACCCTGACTTGTACTGTTCGGGCGCCATGAACCCGTGCTTGCCCTTGATGATGCCCGCCGAGGTCTGGTGGTTTCGGGTCGCGGCTCGGGCAATGCCGAAGTCGAGCAGCTTCACTCCCCCGTGGTAGGTGATCATCACGTTCGACGGGCTCACGTCCCGGTGAACGATGCGCAAGGCGCGTCCTTCGTCATCGGTGAGGCCGTGGGCGTAGCCGAGCGCTTCGAGCAGCTCGAGCAGGACGCGCAGGGTGCACTGCATCGGAACCGGTGTCTTCCGGCTCTCGGCCCGGCGAAGGACGGCCAGCAGCGACTCGCCCGCCACGTACTCCATGGCGATGAAGTACTCGCCTTCTTCTTCGCCCAGGTCGAACGTCTGCGCGATGTTCGGGTGCGAAAGCCGGGCCGCGAGGCGCGCCTCGTCGAGAAACATCTCGACGAACTGCGGGTCGGTGGCGAGCTGGGGCAGCACGTGCTTCAGGACGACCGGCTTCTGGAAACCCGCCGCGGCTTCGAGCTTCGCGAGGAAGACCTCGGCCATTCCACCCACCGCCAGTCGGCGCAGCAGCAGGTACTTGCCGAAGGACTGACCGCTGGCGGTCTCGATCGCGCGCTGATTGCTCGGAAGCTCGGACATGCTCGCAGGCGCCAAGCGTACTCCCGTTGCTGGTATGGTGCGCGGAGCTCTCGATGCTTCCCCGTCCCCTGCCCGTGCGGTTCATGCTCGCAGGCGTCGCGTTGGTCTTCGCGTCTGCCGCGGGTGCCACCCCGCCGCGCTCGTGCCCCGCGGCGGCGGCGGCGGTCGCGCGGTCCCGCTACGAGTCGCTCGACGTCGCGGGGGTCATCGACACCACGTCCGACCTCGACGCGTGCCCGGACGGCACCGCGGCCGAGCTGGCCGAGGCTCTTCGTTGGCGCGCCCAGGCGCTCATGACCAAGGGGAACATGGCCGCGGCGGAAGAGGCGTTCGCCCGGATTGAGACCCTCGTCCCCGGGTACGTGCT
>JAHFDQ010000012.1 GCA_023248915.1 Archangiaceae bacterium
GACTCGCGGGCGCCCAAGCCGGCCGACGCGGTGTCCCTCAAGACGCCCATCTCGGCCGGGCCGCTGGCCGGGTACACCTTCGGCCAGGTGCTGACCGCGGTGACGCTGCTGTTCATGCTCGGGGCCGCGGGCAAGAGCGCGCAGATTCCCCTGTACGTCTGGCTGCCCGACGCCATGGCCGGCCCGACGCCGGTCTCGGCGCTCATCCACGCCGCCACCATGGTGACCGCCGGCGTCTACATGTTCTGCCGGCTGTCCTACCTGTTGGCCCTGTCGCCGACGGCGATGGCGGTGGTGGCGGTCATCGGCGGCTGCACCGCCCTGCTCGCCGCGCTCATCGCCTTCGCCCAGGACGACATCAAGAAGGTGCTGGCCTACTCGACGGTGTCGCAGCTCGGCTTCATGTTCATGGCGGTGGGCATGGGCATCTACTGGGCCGCCTTCCTGCACGTCGTCACCCACGCCTTCTTCAAGGCGTGCCTGTTCCTCGGCGCGGGGTCGGTGATGCACGGCAACGCCGACGAGACCAGCATCAAGAAGCTGGGCGGGCTGTCGAAGGAAATGCCGTGGACGCACGCGACCTTCGCGGTGGCCACCCTGGCCATCACCGGCATCGTGCCCCTGTCCGGCTTCTTCTCGAAGGACGCCATCCTCGACGGGGTGCACGCGACCACCCTCGCCGCCTACCCGAGGGTGAACGGCCTGGTGTGGGGGCTGGGGCTGGTGACCGCGGCCTGCACCGCCTTCTACATGGTGCGGCTGTACTGGCTGGCCTTCCGGGGCAAGCGGGTGAGCCACGCCAAGGTGCCGCACGCCCACGAGAGCGACTTCGCGATGGTTTTCCCCCTGGTGGTGTTGGCGACGATGGCGGTGCTGTTCGCGCTGCAAGGCATTCCCCTCATGCACACCCACGAGGGCACCCAGACGGTGATGGAGAACTTCCTGTCGCCGGTCTTCCTCACCACCCACCACATTCAGCAGACGGCGGGCTTCATCGTGCGCGAAGCCGAGGAAGGGCTGCCCTGGGGCGCCTGGGCGAGGGCCTGGGGCATCGCGGTGACCGCGGGGGCGGCGGCGGTGTACGCCTACGCCCGCTTCTTCCCTGGCTGGGGCCCGAAGCCGGTGCCCTCGCCGGCGCGCTTCTTCCGGCGGCTGGCGCAGAACAAGTTCTATGTCGACGAGCTGTACGAGCTCAGCGTCGTCCGGCCGCTGAAGTTGCTGTCGTTCCTCTTCTACAAGGTGGTCGACACGCTGCTCATCGACACGGTGGCGGTGCGCGGCACCGCCTGGGTGACGGCGCAGCTGGGGGCGGCGCTGCGGTACGCCCAGACCGGAGACGTGCAGGGCTACGCGGCGGTGATGGCCGCGGCGCTGGTGGCCGCGCTGGGCTACGCCCTGTTCCGGGTGATGCCATGAGCGGCCTGTTCGACACGCAGCTGTTGTCGGTGGTCGTCTTCGTGCCGGCGGTGTTCGCACTCTTGGTGCTGCTCTTCCCCAAGGACGAGCACGGGCTCATCCGGGTGACGTCGCTGGTCGGCATGGGGGTGGGCCTTTGGGTGACGGGCCTGTTGTACGCGCGGTTCGACGCGCACGGGCCCGAGTTCCAGCAGGAAGTCCGCGTCCGGTGGATTGACACCCTGGGCGCCAGCTACCACCTGGGGGTGGACGGCCTGGCGGTGTCGCTGATGCTGTTGACCGCGGTGCTGGGGCCCCTGGTGGTGCTGGCGAGCTGGGACTCGGTCACCCACCGCACCAAGGAGTTTCACGTCGCGCTCTTGGTGCTCCAGACCGCGATGCTGGGCGCCCTGGCCTCGATGGACCTGGTGCTCTTCTACGTCTTCTGGGAAGCGATGCTGGTGCCCATGTACCTGCTCATCGGGGTGTGGGGTTCGGAAGAGCGGCAGATGGCCGCGACCAAGTTCTTCCTCTACACGCTGGCCGGGTCGCTCTTGATGCTGGTGGCGCTCTTGGCGCTGTACTTCATCGCCCTGCCCGCGCCGCAGCGCAGCTTCGACTACGCCGCCATCTACAACTCGCTCTTGGCGGCCACCCGCGAAGTTTCGCTGTGCCAGGGGCGTGACCCGGTCGGGCAGTGCCCGGGGGCGACTCCGCTGGCCCTGGCGCTCTTGCGCTACGGCCCGTGGATGTTCGCCGCCTTCGCGCTGGCCTTCGCCATCAAGGTGCCGATGTTCCCCCTGCACACCTGGCTGCCCGATGCGCACGTGCAGGCGCCGGTAGCGGGTTCGATGATTCTGGCGGGGGTGATGCTGAAGATGGGCACCTTCGGCTTCTGGCGGTACGCGATTCCGCTGTTCCCGGTGGCGGCGCGGCAGTTGAGGCCGGCCCTGGCCGCCTTGGCGGTCACCGGCATCGTCTACGGGGCGATGATGTGCCTGGCCCAGCGCGACATCAAGAAGCTGATCGCCTACAGCTCGGTGTCGCACCTGGGCTACTGCATGCTGGGCATGCTGGCCTTGACGACCGAAGGGGCGACCGGGTCGGCCTACCAGATGCTGAACCACGGCGTCTCGACCGGAGCGCTCTTCCTGCTCTTCGGCATGCTGTACGCGCGGCGGCACACCCGGCTGTTGTCCGACTACGGCGGCATCGCCAAGGTGATGCCCTGGTTCGCGGCGCTGTTCCTCATCATCACCTTCTCGTCCATCGCGGTGCCTGGCACCAACGGCTTCGTGGGCGAATTCCTGGTGCTGCTCGGCACCTTCAAGGGAACTCTCCCCATGGTGTTCGGGGTGCTGGCGGCGTCGGGCGTCATCCTCGGAGCGGCCTACATGCTCTGGATGGTCCAGCGCGTCTTCTTCGGAGAACTGACTCACCGGGAAAACCTGCACCTGACCGACGTGACCGGGCGCGAATTGGCCACCGCCCTGCCCTTCGTGGCGCTGGTCGTGGTGATGGGCCTGTCGCCGCAGCCTTTCTTGGAACGGCTGGCGGTGTCGTCCGAGATGTTCGTCGCCCGGGCCAGCTTCGCCCAGGACTCGTTCCACCAGTCCGACGAAGCGGTCCGGATGTCGGTGCGGCCGCTGCCCGCGCTGCCGTCGCCGCCCCTGCCCGCGGCCCCAGCGCCCTTGCCCACCGCCGACGCGATGGCGCCCTTCAAGCTCGGCCGGCCCCACCCGGCCAACCTGGCGGTGCTGCCTCCAGAGCGGCTGCTCGCCGCCGAACCGCCCCCGTCCCGACACGGGGAGGAGGCCACCCCATGACGCTGCCCGACCTCACCGCGGCCGACCTGCAGCCGGTGCTGCCCGCGCTCGTCCTCGCCGCCGGAGCTTCGGTGCTCCTGTTGTCGGAGGTGTTTCTCACCACCGCCTCGCGGTCGCATCTGGCGCTCATCGCGCTCGGCTCTTCGGTGCTGGCGGGGGGCGTGGCGCTGGCCACCGCCTTCGAGCCCGCCCACGCGGTGTTCCAGGGGCTGGCGGTGCAGGACCCGTTCTCTAGCTTCGTCACGGTGGTGGTGTGCCTGGGGCTTGCCGGGGTCGTGCTGTTGTCGGCCGACTTCTTGAAGCAGCGCCAGGCCGAGCGGGGCGAGTACTACGCGCTGATGCTGTTCGCCGCGGCGGGCATGAGCCTCTTGGCGATGTCGGCCGAGCTCATCACCCTGTTCATCAACCTCGAGGTGCTGTCGGTTTCCACCTACGCCCTGACCGCCTTCCTGCGCCGGGGGCCGCGCCCGGCCGAGGCCGCCTTCAAGTACTTCATCTTGGGGGCCTTCTCGGCGGCGCTGTTCCTGTACGGGTCGGCGCTCTTGTACGGCGTCACCGGCACCACCCGGCTGGCCGACATGGTGGGGCCGCTCCGGACGGCGATGCACACCCAGCCCTGGCTCGCCACCTGCGCGCTGGCGCTGGTCGCCGCGGGCTTCGCCTTCAAGGTGGCCGCGGTGCCCTTCCACATGTGGGCGCCCGACGTCTACGAGGGGGCGCCGACGCCGGTGACGGCCCTGATGTCCGCGGGGGTGAAGGCGGCGGCGTTCGCGGGGCTGGTGCGCGTTTTCCTTTTTCTCGGCCGCGCCGACCCCGAGGTGGTGGCGCTGGCGCTGTCGGCCCTCGCCGTCCTCACCATGGTGGGCGGCAACCTGCTCGCGCTGCCGCAGCGCAACGTCAAGCGCATGCTGGCCTACTCTTCCATCGCGCACGCCGGGTACCTGCTGTTGGGCGTGGCGGCGCTCTTCCCGCACCCGGGGACGGGGGTGCTGGCCGCGACGCCTCTGATGCTGGGTTCCCCGGCGGTGAACTCCGCCGACGCCTACAAGGGCATTCTCTTCTACCTGCTCGCCTATACGGTGAGCTCGGTGGGGGCCTTCGGGGTGCTGTCGGTGCTCGAGCGCCACGCCGACGGCGACGGCGCGACGGCCTGGGACCTGGACCGCTTCTCGGGCCTGGCGCAGCGCCGGCCGGGCTGGGCGGTGGCGATGGCTGCCTTCATGCTGTCCCTGGCCGGCATTCCGCCGACGGTGGGCTTCATGGGCAAGCTGCTGGTGTTCCGCGCGGCGGTGGACTCGGGGCTGCTGGGGCTGGCCATCATCGGCGTGCTCGCTAGCGCCGCCGGCGCCTACTACTACCTGCGCATCGTGGTCTACATGTTCATGCGCCCGGCGCCGGCCGAAGGGGTGCTGCCCGAGAAGTACTGGGCTACTGAATTGGCGCTGGTGGCCTCGGCGGTCGCCGTGGTGGCCCTGGGAGTGCTCCCCGGCCGGGTCGCCGACTGGCTGTCGCAGTCGGGCATGTTCTTCGGAACGCGGTAGCCGTCCAGGCCCTTCGTCACCCCGCAAAGAAGGCAGCCCGGCGCTTGTTGGCACCGGGCCGCGGGTCTTCTCACTTCAAGCGCCTAACGATTGCTGAAGTGGTGGGGGGGAACCTCCTTCAACAGTGACTCGTAGCGCCCGCAACGACAGAAGCAATTTTCGAGCCAGTGGATCTGTTTGTTCGGCACCTCACGATTACAGCGACTTGCGTACGTGACGGCAAGCGCCTTGACTTGCAGCGTTGAAAGACTCTTGCAGAATTGAAATTCGCGAATCCACTAGGGTTTCGGGGTCAGTCCCAGCCGCTTCATCTTCCGCCAGAGGGTCGTGGGCGACACCGCCAGCTCATCGGCGACCCTCCCCAAGTCGTTTGGCGTGCGCTCGATGGCGCGCGCGATGGCGTGACGCTCAGCCTCGGCGACCGCCTCGGCCAGCGTCGGCACCGGCCCCGCCGGGCTGGGCGGAGGCGCTTCGGCCGCGGACGCCTGGCCGGGCAGGCGCACCGGAAAGTCCTCGGGCAGGAGCTCGTCGTTTTCAGACAGCGCACAGGCCTGCTCGACCAGGTTCTCGAGCTCTCGCACGTTGCCGGGGAACGGGTAACCCGACAGGAGGTCCATCGCCGCCGGTGACATGAAGCGCTTGCGGATGTTCCGGGCGTTGGCCCGTTCGAGGAAGTGCTCGGCCAGGAGCGGAATGTCCTCGACCCGTTCGCGCAAGGGGGGCACGCGCAGGTTGACGACGTTGAGCCGGTAATAGAGGTCTTGCCGGAAGCGCTTCTCGGTCACCTCGCGCTCGACGTCGCGGTTGGACGCGGCCACCGTGCGCACGTCGACCTTCAGCGCGGTCGACTCGCCCACCCGCCGCACCTCGCCGTCCTGCAGCACCCTCAAGAGCTTGGTCTGGAAAGCGGGCGTGGTCTCGGTCACCTCGTCGATGAACAGGGTGCCGCCGCCGGCTTCCTCGAGCAGTCCGCGACGGGCCTTGACCGCCCCGGTGAAGGCGCCCTTGGCGTGGCCGAAGAGCTCGGACTCGAGCAGGCTCTCGGTGATGGCGGCGCAGTTGACGGGCACGAAGGGCCGGTCCTTCCGGCGCGACAGGGCGTGGATGGCGCGGGCCACCAGTTCCTTCCCGGTGCCGCTCTCGCCCTGCACCAGCACCGTGGCGTCGGAAGGGGCCACGCGCAAGATGCGGGCGGTCAATTCGCGCAAGGGGGCGCTGCGGCCGATGAGCGACGAAAGCCCGTGCCGGCTGTTGAACTCGCCCGCGAAGAGCTCGACCGCCGACTTCAGGCTGGCGTTCTCGAGGGCCTTTTGCACCTTGAAGGCGAGGTCGCCTTCCTTGAACGGCTTGGTGATGTAGTCGAAGGCGCCGGCCTGCATGGCGGCGACCGCGCTCTCGACCGACCCGTAGGCCGTCATCATGATGACCTGGGTGTGCGGCGACGTCTCGCGCGCGCGGCGCAGCAGCGTCAGGCCGTCTATCGGTTCCATCTTCAGGTCGGTCAACATCAGGTCGATGGGCTTGCTGGCCAGGACGTGGAGCGCCTCTTCGCCGCCCCCTGCCTCGAGCACGCCGAAGCCCTCGGCGCGCAGCAACATCGCGGTGGTGGCGCGCATGTTGCGCTGGTCGTCGACCACCAGAATCCGGCCCCGGGCGGGCACGGTGGGGGCCGGCGTCTGGGCAGCCTCGGGACCGTTCACCGGCCCATCGTGTCACGGCCGGCGCTCGAATCAACCGCGGCGCAGCACCCGGCGCTCGCCCACCCGCAGGGTGACTCGTTCGCGGTCGAAGTACTCGGACAGGGGGATGACGTACTTGCGGCTCTGGCCTACCAGGTCCTTGAAGCCTTGCGTCGAGAGGGAACCCTGGGCTTTCAGCTCGGCCACCAGGCGCTCCTTCAGCGCTTCGAGCGGGGCCCGGCCGAAGTACAGCTCTTCGGACACCTTGACCAGGTCGCCCTCGGCCTGGGCGACGCTCAAGAGCTCAATCACCCTCGCGGCGGGGACCGACAGGCGCAGGGCGAGCTCGGCCACCGTGGGCGGGGCGAGGTTCGCCGAGGCGACCGTCGCCGCGAGCTGGGCGCGCTCGGACCTGGCGGCCGGCGAGAGGGCACGCTCGCGGCCCGGCAGCCGCAGCCGGTCGCCTGCCAGCTCGGCCTCCCTGCCGCCGACGAGCGCTTCCAGGACTCGAGCGAAGACGCGCTCGGACTGGAGTCCCAGGCGCTGCTTCAGCTCTTCCTTGGAAAGCCCCTCGCGCATCGGTTCGCGCGCGTGAAAGTCCTCGAGCACCTCGTGCGCCCGGGTCGCCAGGTCGGCGAGGGCGCGGCTGGACAGGTAGAGCCGTGCCCCGCGGTCCACCAGGACGGCCGAACTTCGCGCTCCCAGCCGCTCGAGAATGCGGGTGAGGGCCTTGGGCGTCTGGCCCGAACGGACCGAGCACTCGCCCGCGGTGAGCCCCCGAGCGCCCGCCTCGTCGAGCAGCCACGCCACTCGGCCTTCCGCGTCGTCTTCGAGCAGCACCCGCAGGCGCTCGGCCCTTCCCCGCCTCCGCTTGGGGGCGTCGATGGCCAGCACCCGTCCGCCCGCGACGGTGGCGCCCCGGCCGGGCAGCACGTGCGACCCACGGAGGACGAAGCGCTGGTGGGGAAGGGCCGCCACCGGGGCTCCGAGCCGAAGTTGGGCGAGCGCCCGGTCGCCGGGGGCGAGCAGGGAGTTGCCGAGCAGCGCCACCGTGGCCGGCACCTGAGCCGTGCCGAGGTGCAGGAGGAGCTTCTTCTGCGCCGGCAGCGGGCCTACCGCGGCTGCCAGCAGCTCGAGCTCGACGTCGAGGATTCGGCTGGTGGGCACTTCGCCATGGCGGCACAGCACCGCGCCCCGAGAGATGGCGGCGGCTTCGACACCCGCCAGGTTGACCGCCGCGCGCGAGCCCGCGGACAGGCGTTCTGCCGGCTTGCCGTGGGCGTGCAGCCCTCGCACCCGAAAGGGGCCCGGGAACGCGGGCAGGAGCGCCACCGCCTCGTCGACCGCGAGCTGCCCGGACAGGAGCGAGCCGGTGACGACGGTGCCGAAGCCCTTCACGGAGAAGGCGCGGTCCACCGGAAGGAAGAGCGGCCCTTCCGGCGACCGGCCCGGCACCGCGCGCAACAGGGCCGACAGCTCCGACCGGAGCGCGGCGAGCCCTTCGCCCGTCTTGGCCGAGCAGGGCACCACCGGGGCGCCCTCGAGGAAGGTGCCGGCGGTCAGCGCGGCCAGGTCGGACTCGACCAGCTGCTTCCAGTCGGCGCCGAGCTCGGCGAGCAGGTCGGACTTGGTCAGGGCCACGACGCCGGCCCGCACGCCCAAGAGCCGGCAGATGTCGAGGTGCTCGCGCGTCTGCGGCATCACCCCCTCGTCGGCGGCGACGACGAAGACGACGCAGTCCACGCCGCCGGCGCCCGCCGCCATCGCCTTGACGAAGCGCTCGTGGCCCGGCACGTCCACCACGCCCGCCAAGGTTCCGTCGTCGAGCGCCAGGTGGGCGAAGCCCAGCTCGAGGGTGATGCCGCGCCGCTTCTCGTCGGGCAGGCGGTCGGTGTCGATGCCGGTGAGCGCCTTCACCAGGGAAGTCTTGCCGTGGTCGACGTGGCCGGCGGTGCCGAGAATCATCGGCCTCGCCGCCGGTCGCAGTGAGGGGGCCGCACCATCGGGCTACCCTAACTCAGGCTCGCCAGTGCCGCCCGCGGCTAGAGGGGGCTCCGTTCAGCCCGAGCGGAGTCGAGGGCAATTCGGGTCAGCCAACCGTCCCGACAGCAGGTAGGTGGGCGCTCGAGGCTGCTGTCCGTGCCCCGGCCCACCCGACCGTGCAGAGCCGAGCTTCGAGCGCTCGCACGCCGCCTGGCACGGCACGTCCGGCCCGCGGCGACTCGATTGGTCCTACCATCGGACCATTGCGCTATGTCTGGTTTGAAAGTGGTCCGACCATCGGACCACCTCGGCGGCGCTCGGCGGCTCGCTCGAGGTAGCTTGCGGACATCTCAGCCGTCCCTCGACTCCGCTCGAGACGAGCGGAGGGGGAGTCACGCGCCGGCGCGCTCGGGGTCGATGTCGAAGCGGGCGTCCTCGGAAACCGTCGCGTAGTCCCACGGGAACACGAAGAACTCATCGGTCGGCAGGGCCGTCCAGTCGGGTGCGTACCCGCCTGGGCGGCTCAGCAGGCAGGCGGTGGCAATCTTCGCCGCGCCCACCTTCTTCGCCAGCTCTCGGGCCAATTCGAGCGTGTCGCCCGAAGCCGCCACGTCGTCCACCACCAGCACCCGGCGGCCCTTCAATTCGCGCGGCATCTCGCCGAACATGCGCGGGCGGCTGCGCACCACCTTGTCCCGGCTGCGCCGGCTGATGCGCACCGGGTAGAAGTCGCACGCGAGCACGCCGGCGATGGCCCCGCCGACGAAGACGCCGCCGTGGGCCACTCCCACCACCGCCTCGGGATTGAACTTCCGCTTAACCTGCCGCGCCAGCCCCTGCACCAACCGGTCGAACTGGGCCCACGACAGCTCTCTGAGCGGGCTCTTGCCGCGCGAGCGGTCCGTTCCGGTGGGCGGCAGTAATTCAACCTCCCGGCTCGAGGCGGCGGCCTTCGCCCGGCGCTTCGGCAGGGGCCTCTTCGCTCTCTTCATGGCGTGCACGCAGTGAAGCTCTGAGAGCTCCCGTTCGGGGTGAAGATGAACGCCCCACCGGCGTGGCAGACGGTGCCCGCGGGGCATGCCGTAGAACCGGCACAGGGTTCGAAACAGACGCGGCCGAAGCCGGTTGACGGAGGCTGCAGGTAGGCGCAGGCGCCGCTGGCGCACTCAGAGTCGGTGGCGCAGGCGACGCCGCCCGTCTTCGCGCCCAGCGGCGTAGGCGGCAGGCACCGCAACGCGAGCTGAGTCAGCGGCGCGGCCGGGCTCGCCTCGGGCACGCACAGACGGGGCGCGGCGCAGTCGGCGTCGGACACGCAACTGGGGCCAGCGCACTGCCGCGTGCCGATGTGCCGGTCGTCCGCCGTGCCCGGCACCCCGTCGTACCCGGTGCCTCCCAGGAGCGCGACGTCGAGACACACGGGAGCGCCCACTCCCGTGCCGGCGTCCGCCGGGCCCGCGTCGGTTGCGCCGGCGTCGGGAGCGAGGCCACCGTCGACCGCGCAGTCGGCGTTCGTCGCGCACGGCGACCGACACTCTCCCCGCCTCGCCGCCCCGCGGCCGTCCTGTCGGAAGCAGTAGCCGTCCCGGCAGTCGTCGTTCGCGACGCAGGGTTGGCCTGCCTTCGCCGCACCCCGCACCGGACCGCACACCTGCGAAAGCTTGGGCACGTAGTACAGGACGTCCACCTGGCTGGTGCAGGTGATGCCCGGGCCGTAGTCGGCGCAGTCCGCCGCCCTCTGGCACGTCGGCCGGCACCCCTTCACCGCCGCGGTGACGCCGTTGCCGGTGAACTCGAAGTCGCCGTCGCAGGCGGCCGGCCGCCCCGCGTCGGCGCAGTCAGCGTCGGTGTGGCAGGCGCCGTAGCAGAAGAACGCCGCGGGGCGGACCGGGTCGTCTCCGCGACAGGCTCCGCTCGCGCAGACCGAGTCGGGAACCACCGTGCCGCCGTCCGGGGCGGCCACGCCCGCGCACTTCGCCAGCGCCGGAGCGGCGCCCACCTTGAAGTGGCAGAAGGTTGCGAGCCCACCCGGCGCCGACGGGTCGTCTCCCGGGGCGCAGGCCAGGGCCGGGCGGCACTCGGCGTCGCGGGCGCACTCCTGGCCGTAGCCGTTGTCGGCATAGCAGAGCCCGTAGCGGTGGTCGCTGAAGTCTCCGGGGAAGGGGTGGCACAATTCGCTGGGCGGGCAGGTGCCCGAGGCGTTCGGGTTGCAGAAGGCCCGGCATACCGCCGAATTCGAGGTGTCGGGGACGCACTCGAGGTTGGGCTGGCAGCTCTGGGTGGTGGCAGTGCGGGTGCAGGCTTCGCGGTAGTACTTGAGGCCCGAGAACGGCGGGTAGCACATGCCGATGGGCTCGCCCTTGTCGAACACCAGCGAGTTGGTGCCGGCGTAGGTGAGCTTCAGGCAGACCTGGTTGGCCGGGCAGTCGGGCGTGTAGAGGCTGCACGGCTTCGAGCAGATGGGCACGTTGTTCAGGTTGACGCACATGAGGCCGACGTCGCAGGACGAGCCCGTGGGGCAGCCCTCGTTCAGCTTCGCTCCGTGGCAGGTGCCGTCCACCCCACAGGACAGGCCGTTCGGGCAATGGTCCGAGGCGCGGCAGTAGACGCACGCCCCCGACGTCGGGTCGCAGTAGGCGGGCCCGCCCGAAGCGCATTCGGCGTCGCTCTGGCACTCCAGGCAGCGATAGGTGGCCGGGTCGCACACCGGCTTGCCGCGCGGGCAGTCGGCGCTCTTGCCGCACTCGGCGCAGGCGTAGACGGTGGCCAGGCACTTCCCCGTGGCGCACTCGGTGTCGGCGACGCAGCCGGTGAAGCGGCAGTGGCCTTTGTCGCAGCGTTCTCCCAGGCCGCACTCGACGTCGTCGGTGCAGGGCACGTCGGCCCGGCACAGCCCCGCCCGGCACACTCCGGGCGCTCCAGCGCTCTTGCAGGCGGAGGGCGAAGCACACGCCACCGGAACACCCGCGTCCACCCCCTCGGGCCCGGCGTCGGGCGAAGGCGGCGCCGGGGCGGGGCAGCCGGTCAGCCCGGCCAGGAGCAGCAAGGCCCAGCGCGAGCGGCGATGTGCGTCGGGCGCGCGCACGGAAGGGGCCCTACGCCTCGAGCTTCTCCTCGACCATCGCGTCGGCCACCTCTTCCGGGCGCTTGCCGGTGGCCTTCGCCCGCGCCAGCAGCGCGTCGATGGTGTCGAAGATTCGGCCGGCGCGCTCGAGCGCCTTGGCCCTGTCGTAGCCCACGACTTCTTGCGCGACGTTGATGAGGCCTCCGGCGTTGATGGCGTAGTCCGGGGCGTAGGTGATGCCCCGCTCGGCCAGCAGCTTCCCGTGGCGCGCCTCGGCGAGCTGGTTGTTGGCGGCCCCCGCCACCGCCTTCACCCTCAGCAAGGGGATGGTGCGGTCGTCGAGCACCGCCCCGAGCGCGCAGGGGGCGAAGATGTCGGCTTCCATCGAGAGCAGTTCGCGGTCGTTCACCGGCGTGGCGCCGAGCTCTTTCACCGTCCGGTCGAGGGCCTCGCGGTTCAGGTCGGCGACGAACAGCTTGGCGCCCCGGCGCGACAGCTCGCCGGCCAGCGCGAAGCCCACGTGGCCGACGCCGAGCACCGTGACGCGCGCCCCCTTCAGGTCGGGCGACCCGAAGACGTGCTTGGCCACTGCTTCCATGCCGCGGACCACGCCCACCGCGGTGACGGGCGACGGGTCGCCGCTGGTGGCCTTCAGCCCCACCACGTTGCGGGTGTACCGCTTGACGTATTCCATGTCGTCGGGGCTGGTGCCCGAGTCTTCGGTGGTGATGTAGCGGCCGTTCAGGGTTTCCACCGCGCGGCCGAACGCTTCGAACAGCGTGCCCCGGTCGAACCAGCCGCGCGGCAGCATCAGCACCGCCTTGCCGCCGCCGTGCGGCAGGCCGGCCAAGGCCGCCTTGTACGTCATGCCGCGCGCCAGCCGGAGCACGTCGGTGGTGGCGGCCGCTTCGCTCTCGTAGGTGGCCAGCGCGCGGGTGCCTCCGAGCGCCGGGCCGAGCTTGGTCGAGTGAATGCCCACCAGCGCGCGCAGCCCAGTTTTCGGGTCGGCGAACAGGTGCAACCCTTCGAAGCCGTGCTCGAGCAGCTGGGGAAAGGTGTCCATGGCGGGCGGCCCCGAAGAGCCGCCCGCGGTGATTACACCGGAACGCGCCGAGTGGCTACTGGCAGTACCCGGCGTCGTTGCAGGTGCCGTTGGTTCCGCACTCGGCGCCGGGGAAGTGGCAGTCCGGGTTGCAGTAGCCGAGCGGGTACGGTTCGGAGCCGCCGTCCGCGAGCCGAACCACCAGTCCCTCGCAGACGTAGTTGGCACGACAGGTGCTCTGGCCGGCGTTCGGGCCTGAGCAGTCGCGCTGGCACAGGTTGACGGCGTTGGCGCCGCTGCCGAAGGTCAGGCAGATGCCGCCGTCGCCGCAGTGGGTGTCGTCGGTGCACTGCGCCGAGCAGTAGCCCTGGTCGTAGCCGCTGGCGCCGGCGTCGGGCAGCGTCTGCGGAATGCAGAAGCCGTCATCAGGAGGATTCTGGCAGGCGGTGTCGGCAGTGCAGGGCACGCCAACCTTGTCGGCCGGCTGGCCCGCGTCCACCTCGGGAGGCGGGTAAATCCAGCAGATGCCGGTGTTGGCGGGAACGCCGGTGCCGGACACGCCGTAGCAGGCGTAGCCCGGGCTGCGGCAGCCGCCTGGAACGCTCTGGGGCTGGTTGCAAATCTTGCTGCAGAGGGCCGAGGCCTCGTCGTCCTGGGCGTTGTAGTTGATGCACATCGAGTCGGACGGGCAGCTCGAGCTGGACGTGCAGACCTTGGTGCAGTAGCCGCCCGCGTAGGTGCCCAGGCCGTTGACCTCGGTGACGAGCCGGCAGATGGTGCCGGCAAGCTGCGCGGTGCAATCCGAGTCGGCCAGGCAGGGTTGACCGATGACGCCCGCGCCGGGACCGCCGTCGCCGCCGGACCCGCCGGTGCACGCCTTGTTGGTGCAGGCCTGACCGGCCGCGGTGTTGCATTGGTCGCACGCCGCGCCGCCGGTGCCGCAGTTCGCCGCGGTGTTGCCCTGTAGACAGATGGCCGCGGTCCCGGTGCCCGAGCAGCAGCCGGTCGGGCAGTTGGCCGCGCTGCAGCCGCCGGTGCCGCCACCGCCGCCACCGCCACCTCCACCGCCTCCTCCTCCTCCTCCTCCTCCGCCGCCGCCGCCACTGCCCGAGCACTGGCCGGAGACGCAGGTCTGCGTCGAAGAGCAGGCGAGGCAGGCGACTCCCTGCGACCCGCAGTTCGCAGCGGTGCCCGGGTCGACGCACTTGCCGCCCGTGTCACAACAGCCCTTGCAGCTTGCGGGGCCACACTTCTTGGGAGCGCCACAGGACGGCATCACCGCGAACAGGAAGCCAATGACGGCTCCGAGCGCCAGAACTCGCATCTTCATCTTCGTTGCCTCTCTAGGAATCGCCACACCGGGCCGTGGCGGACGAGCGTTTCGGGGACAGCCCCCTTAAAGGGCGCGCAGACTCATCCAACCGCCTGCTCGCTGTCAACAGCCAGTTGACCCGGGAAAAAGAAAAAGGCCGGGCGCTTCACTCACGGAAGCGACCGGCCTCGCCACGCATTGAAAGATCAACCTACTCCAGGGGCGCCACGCGGCGCAAACGGCCCCTGCCCGCCTCTAGAACGGGATGTCTTCGTCGCCGCCCGCCGAAGCGCCGCCCGGCCCCGCGTCGTCGAGGCTGGGAGGAGGAGGCCCGAAGTCCTCGGGCCCCGACCGCACCGGCCCGGACCGGGCGCCGGCCGAACCCGCCCCGGCCCCGTCGCGGCCGCCGAGGAACGTCACCTGGTTGGCGACCACCTCGGTGGTGTAGTTCTTCTTGCCTTCCTTGTCCGTCCACTCGCGGGTCTGCAGGCGCCCCTCGACGTAGGCCTGCCGGCCCTTCTTCAGGTACTCGCCGCACAGCTCGGCCAGCTTTCCCCAGACGACGATGCGGTGCCACTCGGTCTTTTCCTGCTTGTTGCCTTCCTTGTCCTTCCACGACTCGCTGGTGGCGATGCGGAAGTTGGCCACCGCCTGGCCTCCGGGGGTGAACCTGACTTCGGGGTCAGCGCCCAGGTTGCCGATCAGAATCGCCTTGTTGACTCCACCTGCCATGACGTCACGCCTTTCGTTCGAGAACCGGCCCACCACGGGCCGGTGCATGCTGCAAGGCGGTCTATAGCAGCCCGGACTGACAGTCAGCCGCCGGGGGCGGTCACGGCCGGCCGTTCTGGGGGCGCCGGCTTGACCTCGAGCACCGCGGGCGGCTTGGGGGCCTTCTCGGCGGCGATTCGCTTCGACAGGGCCACCTCGGTCTCGCGGGCGAACGTGGCGGCGACCGGGTCGACGGACCCGATGGCGCGCTGCAGCGACGGCCAGAACGGGTGCTCTGCGTCGGCCGCCTGGGCCAGGCCACGCGCCAGCAAGGTGAGCGCTGCCTCGCGCTCGGCCGCGCTTCGGGCCCGCAGCGAGGCGAGCAATTCGTCGGGGGCGGTGCGCGCCACCTCGGACAGGGCCTCGGCCAGCTCGGTCTCGGCGGCGGCGTCTCCGGCGGCGGCGCCGGCCAGCTCGACCACCCGGGCCAGCGCGTCGGAGTTGCCGCCCGCGGCCAGGTCGATGACCGACGAGACGCCGGGCACTTCGATGGCCAATTCGCCGGCCACCTTGCGCAGGCGGCCGTAGACCTCGTCCGCCGCGGTGAAGCTGTCGAGCAGGGCCCTCGTGCCCAGGTAGTCCTGCGGGTCGGACTGGTAGAGCGAGTCGGCGATGACGGCGCGCACCGCCGCGTCCTTCTCGGTGCGAAAGGCGGTGCGCAGGAAGGGAATGTTGCGCCGGTCGGCCTGGCGACCCAGGGCGAGGAAGGTGCCCACGCGCGTCTTCGTCTCGGCCAGAGGGCGCACCTCGGTGGGAGCCGCCATCATCGCGGCCACGGCCTTGTCGGGGGGCAGGCCCGACCCGAGCGAGGCCACCGCAGCGCCCAGGGCGTCGACGTGCTGCACCACCGCGCCGGCGCGCCCGGCGAAGTCGTTCACCACCACCGAGAAGGCGAACTTCTCTCCGCCCACCGCCTGCACGTAGCCCGACAGGGCCGAGACGTTTTCCAGCGTCCCCGTCTTCGCGCGCAGGCGCCCGACCGCGTCCGAGCCCTCGAAGCGGTAGCGCAGGGTGCCGTCCTTGCCCGCGACGCCGACCGACGACAGGTACTCGGGCGCCACCGGGAACTTCTCGTACATGTACTTCAGCACCTTGCAAAGCTGCGCCGCCGAGAAGCGGTTGGTGTCGTTCAGGCCCGACCCGTTCTTCATGACGTACGAACCGCGGGCGATGCCCACCTCGTGGTCGAGGAATTCCTCGACCGCCTCGACGCCCTTCTGGAAGCTGCCCGGCGCGCCCTTGGCCTCGGCCCCCAACGTCTTCAGAAGCTGCTCGGCCACGAAGTTCGACGAGTGCTTGTTCATCTTCTTGAGCACCAGGTCGAAGGTGTCGGACTGGGCGACGTGCAGCACCTTGGCGGTGGGCGGCACCGGGCCAAGCCGGACCTTGCCCTTCACCGCGACGCCGCGGTCGGCCAAGAGCTGCTTCAGGGTCTGGCCGAAGTACACCGGCGGGTTGTCGATCTTCTTCCACACCGACCAGCTCGCCGGCCGTTCGTCGCGGGGCACGCTGCCCCGGACGATGATGCGCTGCTGCGCGCCGCCCTTCTCGGGCTCGCTGGCGACGAAGAAGCGGCGCCGGTGGCGCGACCCGGTGGTCAGGGCGCTGGCGACGTCGAAGTGCTCGGACGGCGGTTCGACGTCGACGGCGGCGGGGCTGCCCACGCCGGCGCCCGGCCTCAGGTAGACGCCCACCGCGTTCCAGTTGAGCGACACCGCCCCGGTCGGCGCCATGTACGAGCGGTCGCTGTTTTCCTGGTCGAACCCGGGCGCGAGCCGGTCGGCGTCGAAGTAGGTGTCGTCGACGACCAGGTCGCCCGGCACCTCGCGCAGCCCCAGGTGCAAGAGCTCGGACACGATGCCGTAGAGCCGGTCGGTGTTGAGCGTCGGGTCGCCCTTGCCGCGCACGTAGAGCGTCTTGACCTTGCCGGCCTTCAAGTCTCCCTCGCCGAGGAACTCGGTCTCGTACCGGTAGTCGAGCCCCAGCTTGGTGAGCGCGGCGGCGGCGGTCACCAGCTTGACGTTCGATGCGGGGTTCAAGAGGTCGTCGGCGCTGCGCGAGAAGACCACCGACCCGTCGTCGAGGCTGACCACCTGCACCGAGACGCGGGCGCCGGCCAGGGGGCTGTGCAGGATGAGGTCGGACAGGGCCGCGCGCAGGGCGTCGCGCTCGCGCTGCTTGGGCGTGGAAGGGGGCGCCGCGGCGACGCACAGGAGCGCGGCGACCAGGGGGGTGAGGCGGCTGACGGACATTGCCCCCCGATTATCGAAGGCGTTCGGCAGAGTCGCAATGTAGGCGTCGATTGTGCTTTAAGGCGGCGCCACCTTTCAGACGGAGCGTGCCCCTCATGCCCACCGAATCGTTGGAAGTCTCTCACCTTCTTCCCGTCCGCCCCGAGCGCATCTTCAAGGCCTGGCTCGACGCCGGCGAGCACGCCAAGTTCACCGGCGGAGACGCGACGGTGGACCCCGCGGTGGGCGGCAAGTTCACCGCCTGGGACGGCTACATCGTGGGCCGCACCCTCTTGGTCGAACCGCACCGGCGCATCGTCCAGTCGTGGCGGTCGACCGACTTCCCGGCCGAGGCGGCCGACTCGAAGCTCGAGATTCTGCTCGACGCCGTGCCCGAGGGCACCAAGGTCACCCTGCGCCACACCAACATCCCCGAGGGCCAGGCCACCAGCTACGAGAGCGGCTGGGTCGAGCACTACTTCGAGCCGATGTCCCGCTACTTCACGTCGGCGGGTTCGCGGCTCCATGGGGCGCAGGAAGCCCTGACCGATGCCGCCGAGCACGCCCGGGAGGCCATAGAGCACGCGGGCGAGCAGGCGCAGGCGGCGCTGGGCGCGGCTGGCAACCGCGCGCTGAAGGCGGCCAAGAAGACGGCGAAGAAGGCCGCCGGCCAGGTGAAGGAGTTGGCCCGGAAGGCGACGAAGCGGCTCGCCAAGGCCAAGCCGAAGAAGGCCAGGGCCGCGAAGAAGGTGGCCAAGAAGGCCGCGAAGAAGACGGCCCGGAAGCCGGCGAAGAAGGCGGGCAAGGGCCGGCGCGGCGCGCGCCGGTAGGCCGCGGGTGCGGGCCGTCGTCCAGCGGGTGACGGAAGCGGCGGTGGCCGTCGGCGGTCGAGAGGTCGCGCGCATCGGCCCGGGGCTGCTGGTGCTGCTCGGGGTGGGCAAGGGCGACGCCGACGCCGACGCTGCGTGGATGGCCGAGAAGGTCGCCTCTTTGCGCATCTTCGAGGACGCGGCGGGGAAGATGAACCTGAGCCTGCTCGATGGCTCGCGGGCGATGCTGGCGGTGAGCCAGTTCACGCTCTACGGCGACGCGAGGAAGGGGCGGCGGCCGAGCTTCATCGACGCGTGCGAACCGGTCGAGGCGAAGCGGCTTTACGAGAGGTTCTGCGAGCTTTCGCGCGCGGCGGGGTTGACGGTCGGCACGGGGGTGTTCGCGGCCGACATGAAGGTGTCGCTGGTCAACGACGGGCCGGTGACGCTGTTGCTCGACACGCGGGGGTAGGGGCCCGCGCCTATGGGTCGTCGTAGGCCTCGGCGGCCGTTCCTCCCGAGGCGCCGTCGGCCATCGCGCGGCCGGCCTGGGTGACGACCGCGGTGAAGCCCTGCTCGAGGGCGGCGGCGCTGCGGATGGTGCGGCCGATGGCGCCGATGCCGCGAATCCACTCGCTGGCGTCGCGGCCCAGGCCGGAGAAGCAGACCGCCAGGAGCGGCGGGAACTCGCTCTTTCCCAACCAGTAGGCGAGCAGGTCGCGCGTCTCGGGCGCCTCGACCGGGTGCAGGCGCCGGGTCTCGCGTGCCAGGAGCGCCGCGAACTTGTCGGGGAGCGCGGCCGCCCAGGTGGCGACCACCGAGGCGGGGCGCCAGGACCAATCGGCGATGGCGAGCCCGGCGTCCGGCTGGTAGGCCGCGTGTCCGGCGGTGGCGAGCACCTGGTCGGGCGGGAAGGCGGGGAACGGGTCCCACAGGCCGGCCACCAGGGCGGACAGGCCGAAGGCGTTGGCGGGAATCTCGAGGAATTCGCGCCGGCGCTTCTCGGCGGCAGCTTCGTCGCGGTACGGGTAGACGGGGTCTTCGAGCATCAGGCACAGGTGCAGCGTCTGTTCCCAGTCGCCGGCGAAGCCGAAATACTCGTTGGACAGCGTCCACCCGTCGGGGTGGTGCAGCCATTCCCAGAAGAGCACGCGGTAGACGGTCTCGAGCCACCTGTCCTCGCCCAGGCTGTAGAAGCTGCCCTGGACGCCGCGCTGCAACATCTGCTCGATGGAGATACCTACCTGCTCGTCGCGCAGCTTCTCGGCCAGCGCGGTCAGCCCCGCGGTCGCGTCGAGCACGCCTGCCTCGAAGGCGGGGAAGGCGACCTCTTCGAGGAAGCGGCCGTTGACCGGGCGGATGACGACGTCCACGACGCCTAGGCCTTCGCGTCTTCCTGCGCGATCAGGCCGTAGATTTCGTCGGGGCTCTGCGCCTTCAGAATCGACTCGCGGAAGCGCGGGTTCTTGAACAGCCGCGAGATGCGCGCCAGCGCCTTCAGGTGAATGCCGGCGGAGTTCTCGGGCGCGACCAGCGCGAAGAAAAGGTGGGTGCGCTTGCCGTCGAGCGCGTCGAAGTCGATGCCGTTGCGCGACACGCCGAACGACGCCACCAGCTGGGGCAGCCCCGCCAGCTTGCCGTGGGGAATGGCGACGCCGTCGCCGATGCCGGTCGAGCCCAGCTTCTCGCGCTCTTGCAGCACCTCGACCAGCCGGCTCGAGTCGAGCTGCGTGTTGGACATGGCCAGCGAGCGGCAGAGCTCTTCGAGGACCGCAGGCTTGGACTGCGCCGAGAGGTCGGCGACGATCGCGTTCGGGCTGAGGAACTCGGCGATCTTCATGCGCTTGCGCGCGCACTTACTCCCGGCCCCGGGGAACCGCAAGCGCGTCGGACGGCGTTCCTGGGCAACCCGAAGGGCGGGGCCCCAGGCATGGTTTCAGGGCTCTGGCCAAAGCCATGCCGGACCTCTGTTTTCTTCGAGGGAGAAAACGGATGTGCGGCATGGCTTTGGCCAGCGCCTCGAAAATCGGGCGCCGGGGCACGTGAAGGGCCGTCAGGCTTGTTGGTGCTGGCCGAGTCGTCGACTACCATCCGTCCGCCGTGGTTTTCGTCTGGAACCGGACGACCGTGCTAGTGCTCCTGCTGGGAGCGTCCTGCGTCCGAGCGACGCCGCCGGTGGCGAGGAGTCTGACGCCGGATGTCGCGGCGGCCCCCGAGCGCGGTTCCCACGCCGTACAGGAACCTCCGCTCACCCCGAGCCGAGTAGAGGGCCGCCCCTCGACCTCGCTCGGAGTGAACGGACCTACGGGCGACCCCTCGACTCCGGTCGGAGCGAGCGGAAGTCGGGCCCCCGGGCCCGACCTCGAGACGCTCCTTTCGGGCATGACGGTCGAGCAGAAGGTCGGCCAACTGATGATCGTCGGCTTCTCCGGGCCGTCGGTCGACGACGAGGCCCGCCAGCTCATCCGCGGCTTCGAGGTGGGCGGGGTGTGCCTGTTCAAGCGCAACATCGTCGGCACCGAGCAGGTGGCGCGGCTGAACGACGAGCTGCGCGGCCTGCTCGGGGGCGCGGTGCCTCCGTTCATCGCGGTGGACCAGGAAGGCGGCAACGTGGTGCGCATCTCGCGCGGCGCGGTGGTGCTGCCCGGCAACATGGCGCTCGGGGCGACGCGCGCGGCCAACCTGGCCTACCAGGCGGGCAAGGCGCAGGGCGAAGACCTTCGCCGGCTGGGCTTCAACATGAACCTGGCGCCGGTGCTCGACATCAACCTGAACCCGAAGAACCCGGTCATCGGCATCCGCTCGTTCGGCGACCGGGCCGACCTGGTTTCCGAGCTGGGGGCCGAATTCGTACGCGGCCAGGAAGACGCCGCCATCGTCACGGTGGCCAAGCACTTCCCCGGGCACGGTGCCACCGGGTCCGACAGCCACAAGGCGCTGCCGGTGATGGACGAGACCGAGGCCGAGGTGCTGGCCCAGGTGGCACCCTTCCAGGCGGCGATGAAGGGCGGGCTGGACGGCATCATGACCGCGCATGTGGCGCTGCCGAAGATGACCGGAGACGACCTGCCGGCCACGCTGTCGCCCAAAATCCTGACCGGCCTCTTGCGCGAGAAGGTGGGCTTCACTGGCCTGGTGATGACCGACGAGCTCGAGATGGAAGCCATCGCCGACCGGTTCGGGGTGGGCAAGGCGGCGGTGATGGCGGTGGCGGCGGGCGCGGACATGGTGCTGATTCCCTGGCGCCCCGAGAAGAAGGTCGAGGTGCGCCGGGCGCTGTTGGCGGCGGCCGAATCGGGGGCGCTGCCGCGGGCAAGGCTGGACGAGGCGGTGCGCCGCATTCTGGCGGCGAAGGCGCGGCGGGGGCTGTTCCGCGAAGAGAGCCCGCTGGCCGAGCGGCTGGCGCGGCTGGGGTCGGGCCAAGACGTCGCGACGGCCATCGCGCGCGAGTCGGTCACCCTGGTGCGGACCGACGACCGGGCGTTTCCGCTGAAGCCGGGCCAGCGCATCGCGGTCATCACCGCGGAAGGGGCGCTGGCGCGCTCGGTGCTGGCGCGGGCGCCGAAGGCGAAGGTGTTGGTGGTGCCGCCCTACCCCGCCCAGGCCGAACGGGCCGACCTGCGCGAGAAGGCGCGCGAGCTGGCGAAGGGGGCCGAGGTGGTGGTGCTGGGGGTGGTGAACTCGCGCCAGCTCGAGCTGTTCACGATGGCGGCGGCGACGCGGCGGCCGGTGGTGGTGGTGACGATGGGATTGCCCTACCTGGCCGAAGAGGTGGACGAGGCCCGGGCGGTGCTGGCGCTCTACTCGGTCCAGGCGGTGTCGGCAGAGGCGGCCGCGGCGGCGCTGTTCGGAGAGCGCGGCACGCCCGGAAAGCTGCCGGTGTCGCTGCCGCGCTGGCCGTTCGGCACGGGGCTGAACCCGGTCGGCGAGCGCGAGGCCAAGAGCGCGGCCTCGCGCTGAACCTGGTTTCGCTCGGTGTTCAGCCGACCTTGCGCTGTTCGACCGGCGCGGCGGCTTCGATCAGCCCGTAGTGCCCGTCCTTGCGCCGGTAGACGACGTTGACCTCGTGCGAGACGCCGTTGGTGAACACGAGGAAGTCGTTGTTCATCAGGTCCATCTGCATGACGGCCTCGTCCACGGTCATCGGCTTGGCGATGAACTCGTTGGTGCGGATGACGCGGGGACCCTGGGGCTCGGCGGCTCCGGAGTCTTCCGGGTTCTGCACCGCGACGACGTCGTAGCGCACCTTGACCGACTGGAGCAGCTCGGCCCGGTGGTGAACTCTCTCTCGCCCGTGGTGGTGCTTCAACCGTTCCTTGTACCTGCGCAGTTGCCGTTCAATCTTGTCCATCGCCAGGTCGATGGAGGCGTACATGTCCTCGCTGCGTTCGCGTCCGCGCAGGAGGAAGTTGCCCGACTGCAACGTGATGTCGGCGTGGTGCAGGTGGCGCTCCAACGAGAGCACCACGTGCGCTTCACCGGCCCGGTCCAGGTACTTGTTCGCCCGCTCTACCTTCTCGCGCACGTACTCCTTCAGAGAATCGATGGGGTCCATCTGGCGGAAGGTGATGTTCAGCTGCATGCGTGCTGCCTCCGTTTTGGGTAGGAGCTGCCACGACTGCGCTGCGGGACCGATCTGAGCCCTCAGGGGGTACGAAATCAACCCCCCAACTAACCCAACCGTGCGGTCAGTAGTACCGCTTACGCTTGCTCGACGGCAGCACGCCCAGCACCTCTCGGTACTTGGCGACGGTGCGGCGGGCGATGACGATGCCCTGGGTGCGCAACAGCTCGACGATCTTCTGGTCGGAGTAGGGGTTCTTCGCGTCCTCGCCGCCGACGATGAGCTTGATGTGGTTCATCACCGCCTCGGAAGCGATGTCGTCGCCCGAGACGCGCGAGATGGACGAGTTGAAGAAGTACTTCAGCTCGAAGATGCCCTGGGGGGTGTGCACGTACTTCGCGGTCGTCACCCGCGACACGGTGGACTCGTGCATGCCGATGTCCTCGGCAACGTCGCGCAAGATGAGGGGCTTCAGGTGGGCGATGCCCTTGTCGAGGAAGTCGCGCTGGAACTTCACGATCGACTCGGTCACCTTGAAAATCGTCCGCTGCCGCTGGTGGATGGACCTGATGAGCCACATCGCCGAGCGCAGCTTTTCCTGGATGAATTCCTTGGCCTGGCCGGGGCCGACGCCGCCTTTTCGCAACGCCGCGCGGTAGGTGCCCGAGATGCGCAGCTTCGACAGGCCGTCGTCGTTCAGCACCACCGTGTAGTCCTCGCCCAGCTTGTAGACGAAGACGTCGGGGGTGATGTACTGCGCGTCGTCGCCGGTGTAGTTGCGGCCCGGGCGCGGGTCGAGCTGTTCGATCAGCTTGGTCGCGGCGATGACTTCCTCGAGCGAAACCTTCAGGTCCCTGGCGATGGCCGGCAGGTTTTTCGATTCGAGGAACTTCATGTGCTTCTTGATGATGGTGCCGAGCAGCGGCGCCAGCGGATCATGGAGGGCGCGGGCCTGGTTGAGCAGGCACTCCTGTAGGTCGCGCGAACCGCAGCCCTTGGGGTCGAGCTGCTGAATGCGGCGCAGCGTCTTCTCGGCCAGCGCCACCGACACGTCGGCCTCGCTGGCCAGGCGGATGAGCGGGTCTCCCTCGACGTCGGGCAGCTTCAGGTACCCGTCCTCGGTCAGGTTGCCGACGATGAGCATCGCGACGCGCCGCTCGGCGTCGTTCAGGGCCAGCATGCCGAGCTGGGTGGCCAGGTGCTCGAAGAGGTCTTCCTTCCTGACCAGGTTGGCCTCGAACGAGGGCAGGTCGTCGGTGTTGACGTTGCCCTTGTTGGACGCGGTGGTCGGGTCGTTGAACTGGTAGCTGTTGAGGTAGGCTTCCCAGTCGATTTCGGCGGGGTTCTCGCCGTCGCCCTTCACTTCCTGGGCGGCCTCGGGGGCGGGGGCCTCGCTGCCGGCCGGCGCCTCGGCGTTCTCGGCTTCGAGCGAGGCCTCTCCCGGCGCCTTCTCGGCCAGGTCGCCTTCGACGGTCTCGTCCGGCTGCTCGAGGAGCGGGTTCTGTTCCATCTCTTCCTGGACCTGCTCGAGCAGTTCCATGTGCGAGAGCTGGAGCAGCTTGATGGCCTGCTGCAGCTGGGGGGTCATCACCAGTTGCTGGGAGAGCTTTAGACTCTGCTTGAGCTCCATTCCCATTTGGATCGGCCTCTTGGCGGGGCAAAGACCGTGCCAAGGTATCCCGTCAGGGCGGGTTCGTCCATCCGGTACCCAGGTCCATAGTGATTGCAGCCATTTGGACCCTTTAGTGGGTCAGGGGGGAATCGAGGCGGAAGTGTTCGCCGAGGTAGACCGACCGGGCGCGGGCGGACCCGGCGATCTGGGTGGGGGTGCCCTGCTCGAGGATGGCGCCCTCCGCGATGATGTACGCGCGGTCGCAGATGCCGAGGGTGTCGCGGACGTTGTGATCCGTAATGAGGACGCCGAGGCCGCGCGACTTCAGGCGGGCGATTTCCTTCTGCAGCTCGGCGACGTTGATGGGGTCGATGCCGGCGAAGGGTTCGTCGAAGAGCATCACCCGGGGGCCGGGGATGAGCGACCGGGCGATTTCGGCCCGGCGGCGCTCGCCTCCGGACAACGTCTCGCCTAACGCCTCGGCGACGTGGGCGAGGCCGAACTCGGCGATGAGAGCGGCGGCGCGGGCTTCGCGGGCCCGGCGGTCGAGGCCGGGCTGCAATTCGAGCACGGCGAGGAAGTTCTGGCGCACGGACAGGCGGCGGAAGATGGAAGGTTCCTGCGGCAGGTACCCGAGGCCGCGGCGGGCGCGCAGGTGCATGGGCAGGCGGGTCAAGGGGTGGCCGTCGAGGGTGACCTCGCCCGCGTCGGGGCGCACCAGCCCCACCACGATGTTGAAGGTGGTGGTTTTTCCGGCGCCGTTGGGGCCGAGCAGGCCGACCACCTCGCCGGGGGCGACGTCCAAATCGACCTGGTCGACGACGCGGCGGCGGTAGGCCTTGACCAGGCCGGTGGCGCGCAAGAGGGCCGTCGTCATTTCTTCGGCTCGGGGTGGTAGTGGGTGACGGGGTTCTCGACCTCGAGCTTGTCCTTGCCCTGGGTGAAGACGACCTTGCTGCCGCGCAGGTGATTCTTGCCCTGCTTCGCTTCGGGGTGGCCGGTGACGACCAGTTGCTCGGTCTTCGGGTCGAAGTCGGCGCGCTCGCCGCGGGCCCAGCGGTCGGCCTCGGCGGCTTCGACGTCGCCCTGGGCCAAGAGGTGGGTGAGCTGGTGGTCGGGCCCGTAGGAAGCGACGGCGCGGGCGCTGGTGACGTCGAGGGTGCCGCGGTGGGCCTTCACCTGGCCGGTCCAGACGGCCTGGTTGGCCTGGCCGAAGATGCGCAAAGCGCGGGCGTCGATGCGCACCGGCGCGGGGGTGCCGGGGGCGGAAGCGCCTTCGACCACGGTTCGGGCGTCGTCGACGTCGATGACGTCGCTGCCGGTGGTGAAGACGACCTTCGACCCGGAAACGTGGCTGCCGCCCTGGTGCGCCTCGGGCGACCCGGTGAGGGTGAGGACGCCGCTTGCGTTGTCGAAGTCGGCCTGGTCGCCCTGGGCGCGCAGGTCGCCGTCCAGCACGCGCACCTGGCCGAAGGCCTCGATGCGGGTGACTTCCTGCTTGGAGGAGTAGTGCACCACCAGCTTGTCGCAGGTGATGGTGGTGGTGTCGCGGACGGCCTTGGCCCGGCCGGAATAGATGGCGCGGTTCTGCTTGCCGAGAATCTCGAGCTTGTCGGCGGAAACGTCGACCGGGCGGGACAAGGCCAGGCCGGTCAGCGTGCCGCCGTCGGGAGCGGATTTCCCCGCGGGAACCGGGCTCCGTTCAGCCCGAGCGGTCGCACCCCGTTCAGCCCGAGCAGTCCCATCTCGTTCAGCCCGAGCGGAGTCGAGGGCGGGCGAGGCGAGCAGAACGAGGCAGGCCCAAGAGGGAGCAGTCACGGTCGGGCTCCGAAGCGGCTCTGGACTTCGGCGTCGAAGGTGAATCTCTCGGTGGGAAGGTCGAGATGGAAGCCGCGCGAAGAGAGCTGGTAGCCCGAACCCTCGACCGCGACCTCATCGGTCCCCGAGGCGCTCGAGGCGGCGCCGTCGAAGTGGGCGCGGGGTGTCTTGCCGGTGAGGCCGGACTCGGTGCGCACGACGACTCCGCCCTCTCCGTCGGCCTGGCGCGAGGACAGGGTGCCGCGCGCGGTGGGGGCGGTGAGGTCGACCTGCCGGGCGGGCCCGCCGGCCCCCGCGGGTGAGGCGACGAGGTCGGCGCCGCGACCGGGCAGGCGCATCGCGACGGCCGAGGCGACGAACTCGGACGTCGAGCGTTGGTAGGTCAGCGTCTTGGCGGTCCCGTCGGCCACCAGCTCGGCGCCCCGGTAATGGCGCAGGCGGACCCCGGTGAGGGTCACCTGCGGCACGGTGGGCCCGTCGTCGGCCACGTCGAGGGCAGGAGCGCAGGAGAGCGCGAGAACCGCGGCGGCTGGCAAGAGCGAGCGCATCAGGGCCAGGAGATAGCGCGAACGCCGGGTGAAGGCCAAAGCCGTCACTCTAGGTCGGGGGCGGCGTCTTCCACCGCTGGTGCATCCACACCCACTGCTCGGGCGCCGCGCGGATGGCCACTTCGATGCCGTCGGTAAGGCGGGCGGTGAGCTCGCGGGCGAAGGCGTCGCGGTCGTCGAGCACGGGAAGAGCGACCTCGCGCAGCGACAACCGGTAGCGCCCCTCTCGTCGCTGGCAGAAGCCGAGCAGCACCGCGGCTCCCGTCCGTCCGGCCAGATCGGCGGCGGCGCGGGGGGTGGCGGCGGGGTGGCCGAAGAAGGGCACGAAGACGGACTGGGCGCGAGTGTCCTGGTCGATGAGCAGCCCCAGCACCTCGCCCGAGCGAAGCGCGCGGAGCATCTGCTTGGCGGCGCCGCCCTGGCCGCGCCAGATGGACTTGAGGCGCGCCGACGCCCGGAAGCGCTCGACCAGGGCGGTCAGCCGGAAATCAGTGGTCTCCTTGGCGATGGTCTGACAGGGAAAGCCGGCCAGGGCGATGCGGCGAGCGAGCAACTCCCAGTTGCCGACGTGGCCCGAGACGAAGACGACGCCCTTGCCGCGAGCGAGGGCGGTCTCGAGGACCTTCCGGTCGGCCTCGGGCCACTCGACCCAGGAGTCGATGCGGGCGTCGAGCTGGGAAACGCAGGCCAGCTCGAAGGCGCAGCGGCCCAGGTGCCGGAACATGGAGAGGGCGAGGGCTGCCCGAGCCTCCTGACCGAGCGCCGGGAACGCGCGCTCCAGCGAAGCCAGCGCCTTCCGACGTTCGCCGCGGGCGACGTGGAACGCCAGGGCGCCGAACCTGTCGCCGAGCCCGCTGGCAAACCGAGCGGGGAGCACAGAGACGACCGCGAGCGCGACCCGGACGAGCGCGTACCGGGCCCAGCGCTTCAGGCGCTTGGCCGGGCGAGGCGGCGGCTCCCGGGGGTCGTCGTTCACGGCCGGGGCTTATACAGCGGCCGGCGAGGCGCGTCCGGGCCGGGCTGTCCGACGCCCGCACTCGACCCAGGAGAGGGGTTCTCCGCCGGGTCCGCGCGGCGCCGGAGGACCGTGGCGAGAGCCGTGGACAGCCAGGGCCACGATTGGCCTGAAAGGGGGTGCAAGCGGCATTCACCAATCGAGGCGAGCGCGAACCTCCACACGTGCCGACCCGAAGCCCGGGACTTTCTTGCCGGCAGGCGCCCGGGCCGGGTCCTGGCGGAGACCCTCCCCCGGTTCCGAGTTTAGGTGTACTTGCTAAATACGTAATATGTAGACAACAAGTACTATGCACATTACGTCATGGATAAGTGCGCTGAAAAAACTTCCCGGCGGGGTGGGTCGGCGCCCACCGGCCCGGTCGAGCGCGGGTCGCAGGCCCCCCCCGACTCCGTAATCAGCGCTGCAAGCCGCATCGGGCGCTCGCCGGCTCCGGGCCCGCCCCTGCCGACCTGGGACCGTCGGAGGCTCGAGGATGCCGGTCGGTCGTGCCTGACCGCGACCGAGCAGGTCCCCCCCTTCACCCTACCTGCCAGGCGACCCCGGTCTGCCCTTCTCGAGGATGTCGGCGTCGACCAGGTCCTTGGGACGCGCGGCGGCGCGCTCGTTCTTCACCAGGCGCGTCCCTGCCGATGAACGGAACCTGGAGCTGCTCGACCTCGCTAG
>JAHFDQ010000183.1 GCA_023248915.1 Archangiaceae bacterium
ACCGGCAGTGGCGAGGCCGACTTCATTGCCCGCTTCACCGTCCGCACCAGCGCCATCTGCCCCAGGTCGCCTACCAGGGCGATGAAATTGCCCTGGGACGGGTACAGGGGAGCCAGCGCCGCGAACGGAAAGTGCTGGCTGTCCGGCGCGTCGGTGAAGCACCCAATCATCTCGAGCGAGAGCATCGCCCTCACCAGGACGCCTTCGGCCGCCAGCGCCTCGGCGTGGACAGCGCTGCCCATCTTCGGCGAGCGGAAGACCGGCGGCTCCTCGAGCGTGTAGGCGACCAACTCGACGGGCGCCGGAGGAGGGTGCTCGCCGACGAGCCGGCCGAGCTCGAGCAGTCCAGCTACGCCGCTGGCGTTGTCGTCGGCCGCGGGCTTCGGCCCCGCCGAGTCGTAGTGCGCGCCCACCACGATGCGCGCGCCGGATGGCGGGCCGTACCTGGCGCGAACGTTCTGGTAGGTGCGGCCCCGCAAGTCGAAGGGTTGGGTCGAGACGGTGGCGCCGGTGCGCGCCAGGTCGGCGGCGAGGTAGGCGGCGGCGCGGTCGAGGTTCTCGGGGTGCTCGACGTCCCTCGGGTGGAAAGTTTCCGCCAGCGCCACCACCGTGGCGCGCAGGCGGGCCGGGTCGGGCGAGACTTCGGGCCCGGCCCTTTCGCCGGCGCCCACCGGTTGGGTGACGAGCCAGGCGGTGGCGGTGGCCACGAGCGCCACCGTTCCCACCGCGCCGAGGGCGAGTCGTCGCCACCGGACCTTCATCGCGGGGAGTTCCCAAGCATGCGGCGCATCAGGCGGGGGCCTTGCGGAACTGTCAAGCCGCGAGGGGTATCGTATGGTTCGTCCAGACGATGGCGATTCCCTTCGGCCGCTACCAACTGCTCAAGAAGATTGCCTCGGGAGGCATGGGGCAGGTGTTTCTCGCGCGCTCCGCCGGCGAGCGCGGCTTCGAGAAGCTGCTCGTCATCAAGCGGATACTGCCGCACCTCGTCGAGGACGAAGAGTTCTTCAGCATGTTCTTCGACGAGGCGCGCATCACCGCGCGGCTCAACCACCCGAACATCGCGCAGATTTTCGACCTCGGAGAAGCCGAGGGCTCGCACTACATCGCCATGGAGTACGTCGCCGGCGAGGACGTGCGCCGGATTGAGAAGTTCGCCCGCTCGAAGAGCGTGCGCGAGCCCCTCGGCGTGGTGCTGCGCATCATCGCCGACGCCGCCGCGGGGCTGGACTACGCGCACAAGGCGCTCGACGCCACCGGTAAGCCGCTGGGGTTGGTGCACCGCGACGTGTCGCCCCAGAACATCCTGGTCGGCTTCGACGGCGGCGTGAAGCTCATCGACTTCGGGGTGGCGAAGGCCGCGGGCCGGCTGCAGATGACCGCCACCGGCATCTTGAAGGGCAAGTACCCCTACATGTCGCCCGAGCAAGCCGACGGCGAGTCGGTGGACCTCCGCTCGGACATCTTCGCGCTCGGCATCGTCTTCTGGGAACAACTGACCGACAAGCGCCTCTTCAAGGGCGAGAACGACACCATGACGCTGCGGCTGGTCAAGGCCTGCAACGTGCCGCCGCCTTCGTCGATAGACCCCAAGGTGCCGGCGTCGCTCGACGCCATCGTGCTGAAGGCGCTCGAACGAAACCCGGCAGACCGGTACTCCGACTGCGCCCAACTGCGGTTGGCCATCGAGGACTTCGCGGTGGCGAACGGCATCGCCTCGAGCTCGGCCCACCTGGTGGCCTTCATGCAGGGGCTGTACGCCGAACGCATCGCAGAGGACGCCGACCCGGCGACGCTCGACCAAATGAGTCCCAGCGCCGCCTTCGACACCCGCTCGAGCGTGCGCCCGAAGAGCCAGGGCTCGCAGACCAGCGGGCCCGGCCATGCGCGCGACGCGCTGCCGGGGCCGAAGACTGCAGAAACGGTGCCGATGCAGGGGGCGGGGAAGCGCGGGCTGTTGCCGTGGGTGGTGGGCGGCGCCGTCCTGGCGCTGGCCCTGGGCGGCGTCGTGCTCTGGCCGTCGGCTTTGCCGCCCAGTCCGACCCCGTTCGTCGTTCCGGTGGTGGACAGGCCCCATCCCACGCCGACGAGGCCGCTCGAGCCGGAACTTCCCGCCGCCGTCCCGGTGAGGCTGGCGTCCGAGCCAACCGGCGCGACGGTCGCCCTGGGAGGCCGCGACATCGGGAAGACGCCGCTCGACTGGAACTTCAACAAAGGACAGGCACCCGAGGCGGCGGTCTTCAGCCTACCGGGTTTCGAGCCGCTTCAAGTCGCGCTCTCGGCGAAGGACGCCCCGGTCTACGCGGCCCAGTTGAAGCGCAAGCCGGGACCCAAGAAGGTGTCGGCGCCGGGGCTCGGCATCAAGACGGGCCGCTGAGCGAAGAGCCCGGGCCGAGACAAGGCGCGGCCACGCTGAGATAGTAGCGGCCTCGTGAGACTCCGAGCCGTGCTCCTCGCCGCGCTGTGCGCTTTGCCTTCGGCCGCGCTCGCCGACAACACCGCCGACGAGGCCGACGTGGCCTTCAACCTGGGCAACGAAGCCTACGGCAAGCGCGACTACGAGAAGGCGCTCGGGGCCTACTTCCTGTCGTACCGGCTGGTGTCCAACGCGAACGTGCTCTTCAACATCGCGCGCTGCTACGAGGCGCTCGACCGGTTCAACGAGGCCTACCGGTACTACAACGACTTGACCGCGCTGAACCTGCCCGAGGCGGACATGCGAGAGGTGCGGGCCGCGCTGGCGCGCATTCGGCCGAAGGTGGCGCTCTTGCGCGTGACGACCGAACCGCCGGGCGCCGACATCTACGTGGACCGGGAAGACCTGGGCTCGCGCGGGCGTTCGCCTCAGACGCTGGCGCTGCCGCCTGGCAGGCACCTGGTGCGGGTGAAGAGCGCCGGCGAGCACCCGGCCGAGGCGACGGTGGTGCTGTCCCGGGGCAGCGAGACGAGCCACTCGTTTCGCCTGGCCCAGGTGGTGGGCCGGGTCGAGCTGACCGGCCAACCCGAGGGAGCCTGGGTTCGCGAGACGCCCGACGGGCCGTCGCTGGGAGAGGTGCCCGTCACCCTGGCGTTCGCGCCCGGGAAGAAGCTGTTCTACGTCGGTTCATCGGGGTACCAGCCCACCCAGTTCCTGGTGGACGTGAAGGCCGAGGAAACCATACGGCTGACGGTGGGGCTCTACGCCGACACGCGCTCGGCGGGAAAACTCATCGTCACCGCCAACCGGGACAACGCGCTCGTCCGGGTCGACGGCAAGGAAGCGGGCTTCACCCCGACGGTGCTGCTGCTCGCCGAGGGCGAGCACGAAGTCGAGGTGTCGATGAAGGACCTGCGCACCTTCCACTCGCGGGTGCAGGTGGTGAAGGACCAGGAGACCCGGCTGCACGCCGAATTGCGCTACGCCCCGCCCCCGGTGTCCGCAGCGTCGAAGTCGCTGGTCTCGGTGGACGAGGCGCCCGCGTCCATCAGCGTCATCACCGCGGAAGAGATTCGGGCCTTCGGCTACACCACCCTCGCCGAAGCGCTGACGGCGGTGCGCGGCGTCTTCCTTTCGGACGACCGCATCTACACCAACCTGGGCATCCGGGGCGTCGCTCCCGCGGGCGACTACAACACCCGGGTGCTCATCTTGTGGGACGGCCACCCGATGAACGACATCTGGGCCGGGCAGGGGTACGCCGCGAGAGACCTGGTGGGCGACCTGTCGGAAGTCGAGCGCATCGAGGTGGTGCGGGGGCCGGGGTCGGCGCTCTACGGCACCGGCGCCTTCTTCGCCGTCATCAACGTCGTCCCCCGCGACTCGCTCGGCGACCACAGCGTCGACGCCACCGGCGCCGTCGGCGCGCTCTCGTCGTGGCGCGGCCACCTGGCGGCCGGGGCCCAGGCCGACGGTACGAAGAGCGTCGTCGCCTCGGCCACCGGCTACGGCGCGCTCGGCGCCGAGACGACCGACCTGGGCTCGCCGAGCGGCCTCGCCCTGGGCCTCGACGGCGAGCGCGTCTACTCGGGTTCGGCGCGCGTCCGGTTCGACTCGTTCACCTTCGCCGCGCAGGTGAACGACCGGGAGAAGGACGTGCCCACCGCGCCGTTCGGAGCCGTCGTCAACGTCCCCGGCACCCGGGCGCACGACGCGCGGGCGTTCGCCGAAGCGCGGTACGACAACGAGCTGGCGGGCGGGGCCTGGTCGGCCCGCGCGTACTTCGACGCCTCGCGCTACCGGGGCTACTGGGTGAGCGTCGCGGCCGCCGATGGAACTCCGGCCGAGTACCTGTCCGACTCGGGAGAGGCGGACTGGGTGGGGGCCGAGGTGCGTGCGCGCTACCCGCTCTTCGACGGCAACCGCTTGACCGCCGGCCTCGAGGCGCAGGCTCAGTTGCGCATTGCCCAGGACGTCGTGGGCGGCGCCCTCACCGTGCCGTTTCCCGCCCGCAGCCGCACGCTGCTCTCGGCCTACCTCCTGGACGAGTGGAAGGTGCACCCGCGCCTCACCGTCTCGGCGGGGCTTCGGGTGGACAAGTACCTCGACCTGGCCGACACGCCGGTGACGCCTCGGCTGGCCTTCATCGGCAGGCCGTATGACCGCGGGCTCACCAAGCTGGTTGCCGGCACCGCCTTCCGGGCGCCGAACGTGAACGAGCTGTACTACGCCGACGGCACCATTCAGCGGGCGCCGACGACGCTGCTGCCGGAAACCATCGCCACCTTCGAGGTCGAGCACTCGCACGACCTGACCGACGAGCTGCGGCTGGTGGTGGCCGGGTACCACAACCGGATTACCAACCTGGTGGTGCTGGGGACCGACAGTCCCGACGTCAAGCAGTGCGGTTCGCCGCTGGGCACCGAGGTCTGCCAGGTCGAGCAGAACGCGCCCGAGCTGGTGAGGGCCTTCGGCGCCGAGGCGGGGCTGCGCTGGCAGCCGGGGCGATTCAGCCTGGTCGACGTCTCGTACTCGTACGTCAACCTGCTGGGCGCGGCGGACTGGACCCAGAGCCCCGCGCACCTGCTTTCGGCGAAGCTCCTGCTGCCCCTCGGCGAAACGGGGCTGCGGCTGGCCACCCAGGCCACCTATCAAAGCGCGCGAGGCGCGGCGGGGCCGTCGGGCGCGGCGGCCGGCGAGGCGCTGTTGCTCAACTTCGGCCTGTCGGGCGAGGCGGGGCGCCTGCGCTTCCTGGCGATGGTGGCCAACGCCCTCGACCAGCGCTACTTCGTGCCGGTGGGGAACGAGACCGTCCCGTTGATTCCGCAGTACGGCAGGACTTTCCTGCTCCAGCTCTCCGCGTCGTACTGACGCGGCGTTCAGCGCACCGCCTTCAGCTCGTCGTGGAAGGCCACCGCGGGGAAACTCTTCACGTCGGCGTAGCCGAAGTTGTCGGTCGTCGGCGCCAGCTCGGCGAGCGTCGCCTGGATGTTCTTCAGCCGGTCCGCGTTCTTCGGGTGCTTGGCGAACATGCCGCTCGACTCGGGCAGGCTGGCGATCAGCTTTGTGTACTCGCCCGGGTTGTAGCCGGCCGACACCACCAGCCTCACCGCGATGGAGTCGGCGGCGTATTCATCGTCGGCCGAGTTGCCGCCCTGAATCTTCTCGATGGCGGCGTCGGCCACGTGGGCGATGGCTTCGCCGGTCAGGTGGTCGAGGTCGAGGAAGCCGGTGGAGGAAGCCAGCATCTGCCCGAAGCCGCTGTTGAGGTCGACCGCGCCGGCGGCCGCCTTGCCTATGTCGGCGACGACACCTCCCGCGACGGCTGCGCTGCACTGGGTGCCCTTGACGCTCGCGTACAGCTTGAGCGCGTGCTTCTCGGTGACGTGACCCACCTCGTGAGCCAGCACGGCTGCGAGCTGGGCCTCGTTGTCGAGCTTGGCCAACAGGCCGCGGGTGACGAAGACGTAGCCTCCCGGCGCCGAGAAGGCGTTGGCGGACGGGTCGTCGAGCACCGCGAAGGTCCAGGCGAGCCCGGGCCGGGTGGAATAGGCGGCGAGATTCTTCCCCACCAAGTTCAGGTACCGGTTCAGCTCGCGCTTGTCCCCCTTCGGCACCTGCACGGCCTTGGGGTTCTTCAGGCTCTGAGCGCTGGCGCCGGCGGGGACGTCGAGCAGCAGGTGCTTCTCGGCCCGGTTCGCGAATGCCACCGCGACCGCTCCGCCGATGGCGCGCTCTTCCTCGAAGGCGACCGGCTTTTGGCCCAGCTCTTCGCACTTCGCCTGCTTGGCCTGGACCTCGGCCGTCTTCTCCGAAACCGCCCTGACCGCGGAGAGCGAGGCCACCCGGTCCGGCACCAGAATTCCCGAGCAGAAGGGCAGGTTGAAGGCTCCGAGCAGAAACACCGAGGCGCTCATGAACCGGGGCGTCACTTGGCACCTCCTTCGGCCGCGAGCGCACAGAAGACGCCGGCCTTCTTGGCGTGGGCGACGACGTCCGCCGGGGCCACCTGCACCGCGAGCGCCTCGGCGACCAGCACCTGCTTGGCCACCGCGGGGTCGATGCTCTTGGCCTCGGCGTACTTCAGGCCGGCCTCGGACAGCGCCTTGGTGGCGGCCCCCGAGCTGGCGAAGGCCTGCGGATCGATGGGTTTGCTGCCGCTCTGAGAAGCGACCACCTCGGGAGCCTGCGGGTGTGCGGACAGGTTGGCCTGGAACACCACGCCGCTCTTCGCGCCGTGAGTGACCCGGTGCCAGCGCGGGTTGGCCGCGTCGGCCCCCTGCCAAATCACCTCGGCGCCTGGCTGCAGCTTCTCGACGAGCGCGGCGGTGGGCGAGGCGTCCTTCTGCAGGCGCGTGTCCCGGGCGGTGACGTACAGTTTTCCGCCCTTGCCGACGGCGGCGGCGCCGAGCGCGGCGAGCGTCGCGGCGACGGCCAGCAAACGGTGACTTCGTCTCATGGAAGGTGGGCCTTTCGGTTGCTTCACTTGGTGAGCTGGGTGACCGCCTCGAACGGCTGGGGCGGTGGGTGCAGCAGAAACTCGTCGCAGCGGGCCTTCAGGAACTTCGCCGGACCGTCGCCGGGGTCGTGCTTCAAGAGCTCTTCGAGCACTGAAAGCGCCTCGTCGAAGCGGGCGGCGCGGTAGAGCTCGAGCGCCTTCGCATACAGCCCGAGCACCGTCCGCTTCGCCGGAGGCAACCAACCGCGCATGGCCAACAGCTCGTAGACGCGCACCGGGTGCTGCTTGCCCTCGACGCGAATCAGGTCGAGCTCGCGGGCTTCAATCTTGTGCTGGGCGGCCTCGTAGGTGGCGGGGCCGATGAGAATCGCCGTCCCGAACGACTTGTTCGCCCCCTCGAGGCGCGAGGCAAGGTTCATCTCGTCGCCGATGGCGGTGTAGTCGACGAGCTGCGCGCTGCCCAGGTTGCCCACCATCATGTGGCCGGTGTTTAGCCCGATGCGGGTGAAGACGTCGGGCCAACCCTTTGCGGCGAACTCCACGCGCAGCCGGGCCACCGCTTCCTGCACCGCCAGGGCGGCGCGGCAGGCGCGCACCGGGTGGTCGGGCTGGTCGAGCGGCGCCGAGAAGAGCGCGACTACCGAGTCGCCCACGTACTTGTCCAGGGTGGCCTGTTCCTGGTTCACCAGCACGTCGGTGACCTGGGTGAGGTACCGGTTCAGCACCTTCATCAGCGTCTTCGGGTCGTCGCGAAACTGCTCGGAGAAGGAGGTGAAGCCCTTGATGTCCGAGAAGAAGGCGGTCACTTCCTTGTTGACGCCGTCGAGCGGCGGCAGCCGGTGGCCCTCGACCATCTGGTCGACCAGGCTCTTCTCCATGTAGCGGCCGAAGGTTTCGCGCAGCACCTCGCGCTCCTCGTCGGCGAAGAAGTGGTTGAAGGCGGCCGCGGCGACGCTGGCGATACTGCCGGCCAGGCCCGGCATCGCCGAGAGCACGTGCAGCTTGTACGTCACCAGCACCCAGCCCGGCACCAGGTAGAAGAGGAAGAACAGGGCGATGGGGAAGCCCAGCTCGAACAGCGGCTGCTTCACGATGAGGATGACCATCGCCGAGAACAGGGCGACTCCAAAGGTGAGCAGCAGGGATGCCCAGAACGGGGCGTCGACGATGAACCGGCCCGACAACAGGCTGTCGATTTCGGCGGCGTGCTTCGTGACGCCCGGAGCCGAACGTTCGAACGGAGTCGCCTTCTCGTCGGAAGTGCCTGCCGCGAAGCCGCCGATGAGCACCACCTTGCCCTTGGCCCAGTCGGCGGCCAGCGCCCGGGGTTGCCGGTGCTCCAAGCGGTGGAAATCGTCGAGCACGTGAATGAGGCTGACCGTCCGGAAGCGCTGCTTCAGGGTGCCTCCGAAGTCGATGCCGGCCGACCCATCGGAGTTGATGGCCAGAGTCCGCGCGCCCAGGGTGAGGCGATTCGGTTCGAGCACCAATTTGTCGGCCCCCAAGAGGTCGGCCGCCAGCGCCACCGAGAGGGTGACGTAGCGGTTCGCGCCGTCGCTGTAGGCAAAGCGGGTAGTTCTCACCTTCCCGTCGCCGTCGCGCTCGGACTCGACCATCCCGAACCCGGGCAACACCGGCAGGAGCGAAGCCATCGGCGGCATGGGAAACACCTTGCGCGTCCCCGTCGTCCGCCCAGCGACGTCCACCACCGGCTCGTCGGGCAGCTCGGGCAGGGCCAGCCCGGTTGCCTCGACGGGGAACACCAGCGCGCTCGCCGCCGCCTCGAGGGCCTGCTGGGCCCTGGCGTCGTCCGCGGCGCTCGGTGCGGCTTTCTCGGGGGCGGCGTCAGGGAAGGCCTCGTCGCCCGACCCGGCCTCGGTCTTCGCGGCCGGTGGCGCCTCCGCCGGGGCGAGCCGGTTCGTGGCGACGACGTGGGGCAGGGCTCGCCCCGAAGCGCCGAAGGCGAAGCCCACGTAGACCGGCAGCCGGTTGGCGGCGATGGCGCGCGCCATGTTGTCGTCGTTGCCGGGGTCGGAGTTGCTCTCGGTCAACACCGCGTCGAAGACGACGGCCCGGGCTCCGTCGGCGGCGAGCTGCTGGAAGACGCGGGCCCAGATGCTGCGCGCGTAGGGCCAGGCGCCGTACTCGCGGCGGTAGGAAGGGTTCCGGTCGATTTCCGAGAAGGTCAGGTCGTCGATGGCGACCACCACCACGTCCTTCGACAGCGGGCCGCCCTTCGTCCAGGCCTGCAGCCCCGAGTCGTAGGCGCCCAATTCCTGGTCCGAGATGCCGAACAGCCCGAGGTGCCAGACCAGCCCTCCGGCGGCGGCGCCCACGCCGGCGAGCAAGAGCATGATCCACCAGGTCCGCTCGAACCGCAGCTTGATGATTCGGAGGGCGTGGCGCATGCGAGGCGGCGCGAAGCACAGCGCACCCGGCGGCCAAACGCCAAGGGAATGCGAAGCCCGCTCCTTCAGCGCACCAGTGCCTGCACCACGTCGGCCTGGAAGACGCAGTCGAGCGCGCGGCTGGCGCGAAGCTGCAGGGCCAGCGCGGCCAGCGCATCGTCGGCGGCGAGCTGGGCCCCCTCCATGCCGGGCGCGTCGCCCTGCCGGCTGGCCTCGGCGAACGCCTTCGACAGCTCGGCCATGCGCGCCGCCGACCCCGACACCGCGCCGGGTACCACCCGCTCGAACCGCTGCACCAGCCGGCCGTACCGTTCGGTCATCCGGTTCCACCGCGCCAGCACCACCTCGCGCTCGCGGCCGCGCTCGGCCTTTGCGAGGGCGTCCAACCTCGGAAGGAGCGGCCTGAGCCCGTTCGAGCCCGCGTCGTCCAGGGCCGCCAGCTCGGCGCGCGCCGGGTCGGGCTGGGCGACCGCTTCGTACAGGCCGGCCGCGAGCCGATGAAACAGGGGGCCGGTGCGCGCCCGAGGCGGCACTCCCCTGAGCTTGGCGGCGGCCGTCCTCCAGTCGTCGGTCCGGAGGGCCGCCGCGGCGGCCGCCAGCAGCGCCTCGACCGGTTCGGTCGAAGCCTCGGGCTCGAGCCGGACCTCGTCCACCGGCACGTCGCAGCTCGCGCAGACCGAACCCAGGCGCGCGACGGTGATGCCCACGCCGGGGTCGAGCTGGGCATGGAAGAGGGCGGGGGTGAACGCGTCGACCCGGAACCGGGTCTGGAAGGGATGGGCCCCGTCGGCATCGACCCTCAGGGTATGCACCCCGGTGTTGAGCGTCTTCGGCGCGTCTGGGTCGCTGAAGGCGGGTGAGCCGTCCACGGAGATTCGCGTCGAACCGGCCGCCCAGAGGATGACGGGCGGGGCTTCGGCGCCGGGCATCA
>JAHFDQ010000592.1 GCA_023248915.1 Archangiaceae bacterium
CCGCGATGTTAGCTGCGAACCCCAAACGTTAGGAAAACGGACGCAACCAAGCTGAACCAGTCCCGATAATCTTCTCAGCCATTCACTTGGGGGGCAGCTTTCCCCCACCACAGTCACGGAGGCATCAAATGGGTTTCCTCGGGAGCATCACCAGCGGCATCACCAGCGCTTTCAAGGGCATCGGCAGCATCGTCAGCAACATGAACTCGTCGTCGGTCAGCAAGTTCTCGCCGTCGGCGCTCAACCAGATCAAGGACCTGTTCAGCTCGACCGTGAACAGCAGCTCCTTCACTCCGACGAGCCTTCCTGGCGCCCTGCCTTACCCGGGCAGCCAGCTCAGCAAGACGCAGTACGACGACTTCGTGAAGCAGATCAAGGCCATGGTGCAGGGCCCGCAGACGTCCACCGTTGACGGCCAGTCGCTGACGCTCCCGGGGCTCGCGCAGAGCGCTGGGACGATCGCCCAGTCTTCTCAGGCTCTTTCGGGGACGTTGGGCTCAGGTACTTTCAACGGCTCGATCAATTCGGCGCTGGCCGCTGGCGGCTTCGGCCAGAGCGGGGGCCTGTTCGACGACGGGCTGAGCGACATGCAGAAGAAGGTCGTGGCCAAGGCGACCGAGATTGACCCCAAGCAGGGCGCGCTCATGGCGCTCCAGATGCAGATGGAGAACCAGAAGCGCCTGATGGAGCTCATGTCGAACCTCATGAAGATGATGCACGAGACGAGTTCGTCCATCATCGCCAACATCCGGTAGACTTGAATCTGGCACCAAGCTAAAAGCCGGGTGTCCGCTAGAGGCGGGCACCCGGTTTCTTCTTTGATGGGGGCAGCTTCGAATGACCACGAAGGAAACCAATCCCGTCGTCGCCGCAAAGGGCAAGCCAGGCGTGGCTGACCGGACTCAGGTCACCCCCAACTGGGACCAGATTCTCTACGCCCCCGGGCGAGTCGAGAAGTGGATCAAGGGAGAGATCACGCTCCAGGAACTGAGCGCGGTCTCGGGTCCCGAGATGCTCGAGATGGCCGTGATCGGCTTCTCGATGTACGAGCAGGGCAAGTACGCCGAGGCCAAGGTCATCTTCCAGGGGCTGTCCACTCTCGACCCGAAGGAAGGGTACTACCGCACCGCGTTGGGCGCGGTGTACCTGGCCCAGGAAGACCTGAAGTCGGCCGAGACCTGCTTCAACCAGGCGATCGCCCTCAATCCAAAGGAGATCGCGTCGTTCGTCAACCGGGGCGAGGTCAATCTACGGCAGGGGAAGATTCTAGAGGCCGCCAAGGACTTCAAGCAGGCGGTCGATCTCGATCCCGAGAACAAAGATCCCTTGAGCCAGCGCGCGCGCATTCTCGCCGCGGCCGCGCTCGAAACGCTCGAGGGCGCTCAGAACGCAGCCCAGAACTCAGGCAAGCCCGGCGCCACGCCGGCGGCCAAGCCCGCGGCGAAGGGGCACGGCAAGGCGGGTGCCAGCAAGCCCGCAGCGGCGAAGGGCGCCAAGGCGTCCGGAGCCGGCAAGAAGCGGTAGCGCCGGAGGCGGCCGACGCCGATGCCCAACGACGATCGGGCACGGGGAGCCAGGACTTCCCGAGCGCAGGTCATCCACTTCCCCAAGCGGGAACACCCGGCGACGCGCACGCTGGACGAGACGATGCGCGGGCACGACCGCGCCACCACCCTCACCATTCCCGAGTTTCGCCCCGAGCATCCTCCGGACGACCTGGTCACCGAACCCAACTACCTCGCCGCCGACAAGCTGGCCGACGCGGCACGGGCGACTCCTCCCTGGCCGCACCGCACCCGGCCAGCCGAGCGCAAGAAGAGCCCGGCGGCGAAGGGCAAGGCCGAGAAGAAGAAGAAGCGCGCCTCGCCGCGACGGAAGAGCACCCCGGCCGCTGGCGCCGCGGCACCGAGGAAGGCCGAAGGACCGCGACCGGGCCGGGACGAAGCCAGCCCGCAGAGGATCGCCGAGCTGTCGCTCAAGGGGCACCAGCTCTTCGAACAGGGGAAGCTGGAAGACGCGCGCGAGCTGTTCGAGCGCCTGGTCGGCCAGGAACCGCGCGACCCCTTCCCGTACACCATGCTGGGCACCATCTACCTCGCGAAGGACAGCCCCGACCGGGCGCTGGCGCTGTTCGAGGCCGCGCTCGAGATCGACCCCGACGAATTGGCCGCGCTGGTCTATCGGGGCGAGATTCGGCTGAACCAGGGCAAGTTGAAGCCGGCGATGGCCGACCTGAACCGGGCGCTGGGCCTCGGCCTGGGCGACGACCCCTTCGTGGACCGGGCCCGGCGGCTCATCCGCATGCTGCAAGACCGACCCCAGCGCTGACGGTCCAGGCGGCCCGGCCGCTTCCGTGAGTGTTGCCGGCGCGATGGTAGGATGGGGCGCCGATGGCCTCACCGAATCAGTTCATCAACAAGTACTCGGACATCATCCTGGCCGTCGTCGTCGTCTCCATCGTGGGGATGATGATCGTCCCCCTGCCGACGCCGCTGTTGGACGTCCTCCTGACGTTCAACATCAGCCTCTCGGTCATCATCCTGTTGATCTCGCTCTACATCCCCCAGGCGCTGCGCATCACCGTCTTCCCGACGCTGCTGCTCATCACCACGATGTACCGGCTGTCGCTGACCATCTCGACCACCCGGCTCATCTTGCTGACCGGCAACCCCGGCGACGTGGTCAGGTCGTTCGGCCAGTTCGTGGTCGCCGGCAACTACGTGGTGGGCGCGGTCATCTTCATCATCCTGGTGGTCGTGAACTTCATCGTCATCGCCAAAGGGTCCGAGCGCGTCGCCGAGGTCGCCGCCCGCTTCACCCTCGACGCCATGCCGGGCAAGCAGATGTCCATCGACGCCGACCTCCGGGCCGGGTCGATCGACATGGACGAGGGCAAGAAGAAGCGCCGCGACCTGGAGCGCGAGAGCGCGCTCTTCGGCGCGATGGACGGCGCGATGAAGTTCGTCAAGGGCGACGCCATCGCCGGCATCATCGTCACCGTCGTCAACATCGTCGGTGGCCTCACCATCGGCGTCCTGCAGAAGAACATGTCGGTCGCCGACGCGGCCAAGAAGTACACCCTGCTTACCATCGGCGACGGGCTGGTGGGGATGATCCCCGCCATCCTCATCTCGACCGCCGCGGGCATCATCGTGACCCGGGTCGGCGGCGAGGAAGAGGGCGCGCACCTCGGCAAGGACGTGGCCCAGCAGTTGACCGCCTACCCGAAGGCCATCGCCATCGCCGCGGGCATGTTGATCGTGCTGGGGCTGATTCCCGGGCTGCCGACCATTCCCTTCATCCTCCTGGGCGGCGGAGCGGGCGCCGGCGCCTACCTGATGCTGAAGCGCCAGAAGAAGCTCGAGAGCGGCGAGGTGGACGAGGTCGAAGAGGGGGCCGAGGGCGAAGAGGCGGCGCCCGCCGCGGTCGAGCCGGGGCCGAAAGAACCCATCAACCCCGACTCCGAGCTGTTCATCCCGGTGGTGACGCCGATCGTGCTCGAGGTGTCCGACTCGCTGGTGCCGCGCGTCGACTCGCGGCAGGACAACGGGCGCTTCCTGTACGAGTTGGTGCCGTTCATGCGTGACGGCCTCTTCGTCGAATTGGGGGTGCGCTTCCCGGGGGTGCGGGC
>JAHFDQ010000184.1 GCA_023248915.1 Archangiaceae bacterium
CCCGCCTGTTCCAGCCGTTCGCGCAGGCCGACAGGTCGCTCGACCGTGCCAGCGGCGGCCTCGGCCTCGGGCTGGCCCTGGTGAGGAGCTTGGTCGAGCTGCACGGAGGCGAGGTCGAAGTCTTCAGCCCCGGCCCAGGCGAGGGGGCTCGCTTCACGCTCAAGGTTCCGCTCGCGGAAGAGGAAGCCGAGACCGCGCCTGCTGGCACCGCACATGTCCACGCGCCGGCCCCTGGTTCGCCGCCAGGAGGGTGCTCGTCGTCGAGGACAACCAGGACGCGGCGGACACGCTCTGCGAGTGCCTCGGGCTCACCGGGCACCGGGTGGAGGTCGCCTACGACGGCAAGGAAGGGCTGGCGAAGGCACGCGAATTCCGTCCCGAGGTCGTCCTCTGCGACATCGGGCTCCCCGAGGTGGACGGCTTCGAGGTCGCCCGAGCGCTCAGGCAGGACTCCACGCTGTCCGCAGCCTTCCTCGTGGCGCTGACCGGCTACGCCCGGACCGAAGACGTGCGCCGCGCCCAGCTTGCCGGGTTCGACCGGCACATGGCCAAGCCGCCCGACCTCGAGGCCCTCGAGCGACTCATCGCCGAAGCGCCCGCGCATGGAACGGCGGCCGGCAGCGCCCTTTGGACCGACTAGACAGCCCGCCCGGCCCGACGCCGCGGCACGAATGTCCCTGAGAACGGCACCCACCGCAGCGTCCCAGAGGGAGCCCCGACCCGGCATGCGCTTCTTTGGGACATTCTTGCCGCGCGCCGTCTGGAAACCGACTCTCGCCCGGAATGTCCGGCGGGCTCGCGTCCGAATCGCGGCTCCCGCGACTCAGCGGCGCGCCAGCTCGGCATCGACCTGCGCGCGGGCCTGGCCGATGACGCTGACCACGTCGCCGCCGGCGAAATCAGGCTTCGGCGGGTCGGTGTCCCACCGCGCGTCTCGCGGGAACACGGCCACCCAGTCCCACACCACCTTCCGGGGCCCCGCGCCGTAGCGGTCGCGGTCGGCGCGGGCGGTGCGCAAGAGCTCCGCCGAGACACGGTGTTCGGGGTCCCAGAACTGGCGCGCGCGCGCGTCGTTCACCAGCCCCATCACCTCGCTCGTCGGCGGACCGACGTCCGCGGCCACCACCGGTTCCCACACCACCAGCACGCGCACCGGCTGGTCGGGCAGCTCGCCGAGCATCGCCTGAAGTGCGGAGGCCCCCCGCACGCACACAGGTCAGGTCGGCGAGAGCAGCGCCAACACCCGCACCTCGCCGAGGTGGGCGTTCAGTTCGTCGCGCACGTCCTGCGGGCCGTCGCCGCCCAGGCTCAGCAGCCCCTGCTGCCCGGCCGGGACATGGCGCGCGAGAAGGCGCGGGAAACCGACGATGGCGGCGGCAACGAGCGCCACGACGCCGAGCGTTACGAGGACCAGTCGCTTCATCGGGCGCTTCCTTCCCACCTGACGCCGCCTCGAGCGGCCGGAGTGTCCTTCGCCTTCAATCAGGGCACGACCGACACGCACTCGGAAACGCAGGCGAACACGGCCGACGCGCAGGCCCGGTCGGTGATGCAGGTGTTGCACTTCTCGGCCTTGACGCGAAAGGTGTCGTCGGTGGCCGCATGGTCTCGGCAGCGGTCGGCGCAGCCGCTGACGTCGTAGGCGGTGCTGAAGCACGACGCGTAGCGGTGGCAGATGCCGCTGCAGTCGATGGCCGAATTCACCCGCTGCACGGCCACGCACCCGGCGAACCCCAGCGCCAGACCTACCGCGACCGCGATGACTTCGGCTCGCTTCATGAAATCCCCTCCCGGTGGTCGGCTCGGCCTTCGAGCCCGTCGGCGGGCGCAGCATAGCCCGCGGCACCCGCCTTCGCGCGGTGAGACAGCGGCCGCCCAGAGACACCGCGGCCCTTCCGGGCGTCGGCCGGCCACGGGCGCGCGGCTCTTCGGCCACGCCTCGTCGCGCCCCCGCCTCTGGGCCACCCGGGGCGGGCGCTGGCACCGGTCCTGCTACGTGGCTGTGCGGACGCCGACCCCGCCCTCCCGCGAAGGACCCTGCCATGACGAATCGCACCCTGTGCGCTCTGGTGAGCGCCGCACTCCTCCCCTACCCCGCGCTCGCCGGCGTCATCCTCCCCCGCGAACCTGGCTCGAAGCCGCTGGTGTTGCGCAAGCAGCGCATTCAGGTCGACGTCCGCGACCAGGTGGCCCGCGCCACGGTGGACGAGGTGTTCGAGAACCTGCTCGACCAGCCCGTCGAGGGCAGCTACGTGCTGCCGTTGCCCGCCGACGCGGCCATCTCGGGCTTCGCCACCTGGGTGGACGGCAAGCGCGTCGAGTCCAAGGTCGAAGAGAAGGCCGCCGCCCACGACAGGTACGAAGAGGCCAAGGCCAGCGGCGACAAGCCGGCGCTGCTCGAGAGCGAGGCGGCGAACCGGTTCCGCACCCGGGTGGACGGCATACCCGCCCACGGCACCAAGCGCGTCGAGGCGAGCTTCGCGCAAATCCTCCACTACGACGACGGACTGGTGTCGCTCAGGCTACCGCTCGCGGTCGAGGGCGTGGGTGGCGCCGAACCGGTGGGCGAGTTCGCCGTCGCCATCGACGTCGCCGACCAGAAGCGCATCACGCGCCTCGACGTCACTTCGCACCCGGCCAAGGTCGAACGCCTGCCCTCGGGCGCCTACCGCGTCTCGCTCGCCGGCAAGGACGTCGTCCCCGGGTCGGAGCTGGTCCTCACCTACCGCACCGAGAGCTCGCGCCTCGGGCTGTCCTTCGTGCCCTTCAAGCCCGAAGGCGACGAGGGCTACTTCCTCTTGCTGGCCTCGCCGCAAGAGCTGACCACCCAGGCCGACCTCGTCCACAAGGACGTCGTCTTCGTCTTCGACACGTCCGGTTCGATGCGGCAGGAACAGAAGATCGAACAGGCACGGGCGGCGCTGAAGCGCTGCCTGTCCAACCTCAACCCCGACGACCGCTTCGGCATCGTGGCCTTCAGCGACGGCCTCAACCCGTTCGCGGCCGAGCTGAAGCCCGCCACCGCCGCTTCCCTCGACGAGGCCCAGCGCTTCGCCGACGCGCTGGAAGCCAGCGGCGGCACCAACATCGAGGGCGCGATGCTGCGCGGTTTCGCGATGCTGGGCGCGTCTGACCGGCCCAAGGTGATGCTGATGATGACCGACGGCGTGCCCACCATGGGCGTGACCGACCCCGAGGCCATCTCGCAGGCGGTGCGCGCGGGCAACCCCACCGGGGCGCGCGTCTTCACCTTCGGCGTCGGCAGCGACGTCAACCGCACGTTGCTCGAGCGGCTGGGCAAGCAGAACCGCGGCGCGGTGGACTTCGTGGCAGAGGGCCAGAGCATCGACGCGGTGGTGGGCGGCTTCTACGCGCGCATCTCGAAGCCGGTGCTGTCCGACCTGGGCTTCGACTTCGGAGGCGTCACCACCGCCTTCCAGTACCCCGAGACGCTGCCCGACCTGTACAAGGGTTCGCAGTTGGTGGTGGTGGGGCGTTACCGCGGCGCCGGCAAGGCCCGGGCGTCGTTGAACGGCACCCTCAACGGCAAGCGAATCTCCATTCCCTTCGAGGCCGAGTTTCCGGCGACGGCGCCGCGCGACACCTTCGTGGCCCGCCTCTGGGCGCAGCGGCGCATCGACTTCCTGTTGTCGCAGAACCGGCTGAACGGCGAGCAGGCCGAGGCCAAGGACGAGGTGATTCGCCTGTCGAAGCAGTACCAGATACTCACCCCCTACACGGCCATGGTGGCGGTGAAGGAATCGCCGCTGCTCGCCGCGGTGACGCCGGCGCGGGTGAAGCCCGGCGACCCGGAGGTGGCGGTCCGCGCTCCGCGCGACGCGAAGGTGGCGCTCGAGCTGCCGACGTTCGGCCTGTCGCCGAAGGCCCGCTGGAACGAGGACCGGGGCCTGTGGGTCGCCCGCTTCCTGGTGCCGCCCGGGACTCCCGACGGCTCGTACCCCATCCGCGTCGACATCACCTTCGCCGACGGGACGCGGCGGCTGCTCGCCGAGAGCATCGCCATCGACACCGCCGCGCCGGCCTTCACCGCCGACGCCGAGAGCGTGCGCGCCGGCCAGCCGGTGCGGCTGCACGCCACCGCGGTGGCCAGCCCGTTCGAATTGCTCGCCGCCTACGCGCGGCCGGACGGAGCCGAGGCGGCCCGGGCCCTGTTCGACGTGCGCGGCATCACCGCCCACCTCTGGGACGGGCGCGACCTGCCGCTCAGGCTGGTGCCGGGCAGCCACGGCTTCACCGTCTTCGCCGAGACCAACACGACGCTCGCGCCCGGGCGCTACCCGGTCGTCTTCACCGCCCAGGACTTCGCCGGCAACTCGGCGCAGAGCACGACGTTCATCGAGGTGCGCCGGTGAGCGCGGTTGCCGCCAGGCCGGCCGGTGCCGATGACGCGCGGGCCGTCGCGCCCACAGCGTCCGGTCGCCCAATCGGGCACGCGCAGGGCGCCCCGCCTTCCACGCGCACGGGCCCGAGCCACGCTCCGGCCGTCGCGCTCACAGCGCCTGAGCACCCGAGCCACGGTGCGGCCGTCGCGCCCACAGCGCCCGCTCGCCCATTAGGGCACGCGCAGAGTGCCCCGCCTTCCGCGTCCAGACCTCCGAGCGAGGCCCTTACCATCCCGCTCCCCGCGCCTAGCCTCCCAGTCGGTCGCGTGCTGGCCGTCCTCTGCCTGGCGGCCTTTCTCGCCCTCTCGCTCACGCTCGGAGTCTGCCTCACCACTCCCGAGCGGCTGCACGAGGTCGCGCTGTGGATTGAGCGGGCGCAGCGCATTCCCTCTCCCGTGCTCAACCTACCCGAGCGCGCTTCCCTGGCGCTGGGCGGAGGCCGGGTGCGCCGCGTCCGGGCGACGGCGAGCGTGCCGGAGTCCTTCTCGCTGCCGACGTCCGGGCCGGTGGTCGCCGTCGCCGAGCGTGAAGGAGAGCTGGTGGCCGCCACCTTCGACGACGGCGCCTACCGCGTCGTGGCCGGAGCCGATCCTGGGCGGCTGCCGTTGGGTGACGCGGTGAACGATCTCGCCTTCGACTCGGCCGGAACGCTCTACGCGGCGACCGACGACGGCGCCTTCCGGCTCGACGCGAAGGGCGCCTGCCGCCTCGGCGTTGGAGCCTTCTCCGCGGTCGCGGTGTGGCGAGGCCAGCCCTGGTTCTCTTCACGCCGGGGCCTGTCGGTGCAGGGCGAGCGCGGCTTCGTCACCTACGGCATTCCCGCGGGCTTCGAGGCCCAGTCGCCGGGCAGCCTCTCGGCGTGCGGCGAGGTGCTCTGCGTTGGCGCCGCGGACGGCTTGTGGGACTACGACGGCACGCGCTTTCGCCACCACACCAGCGGTTCGGGGTCGCTGCCCACCGACTACGTGACGGCGGTCGCCTTCGGTTCGGGGCGCCGCTGGGCCGGCACCTTCGACGGGGGCCTGGCGCGAGTGGGTGAGGGAGACGGGCGCCGCTATGCGCCGGCGGACGGGCTGCCCGAAGGCCGCGTCCAGCCGCGCGCCCTGGCGGTGGCGGACGACACCGTCTACGCCTCGACGCCGACCGGGCTCTTGCTGCTTCGCGGCGACCGCGCCGCGCTGGTGGCCGACGGGCTGCCCCAGGCCGAGCTGACCGCCGCCCGAGTCGCCCGAGCCGGCGGAGTCTGGGTGGGCTACCGGGGTGGAATCTCCCGAGTCGTGGCGGAGCTCGCGCCATGACCGGCCTTCGCTGCGTCCGGCGGGCGCTGGCAGAGCTGGCGCTGCTCGTCTTGGGAATGGGCGCGGCCGTGGCGCTCGAAGTGCGCGCGGGGCCCTCGTTCGCTTCCGCCGCCTGCCTGTCGCTCGGGTTGGCGGGAGCCGCGGCCGGCCTGGCCGTTCGCCTGCGCGCGGGAGAGCTGCAGATGGCGTGGCGTTGCCCGAGGCTCGACCGGCTCGGGTTGCGCCCGGGGTCGGCCGACGCGCCCTGGGCGGTGCTCGAGGCGGCCGAGCTCGCCCTCGACGCCCTCGGCCCCGCGCAACAGCGCTTCCCCGCCTTCTTCCCCGGCGCCCGCCAGGAGTTGATGCGCGCGGCGTGTCGCGCCGTCGCCGCCCACCGGCGCGTCGCCTGCGCCCGCGGCGAGCCGGGCCTCGAGGGCCGCGCGGCCGACGAGCTCGCCCGACTGGCGAAGCTGCTGAAGGACATCCGTGGCCGGCTGCTCGACGCCTCTTCCCTCGTCGCCGTCGAGGACGACCCGTACCCGCAGTTGCAGGCGCTCGAGGAACGCTGCGGCGCGCTGGCCGAGGCCGTGGTCGACGAGGGGATTTCGGGCGCGCGCGCCCCTCAACGCCAGGGAGTGTCCGAATGATTCGCCACCCATTCCTCGTCGCCTTCCAGCTCGCCTGCGCCGGAGGCATCGCCACCGCCGCGCACCACGCCTTCGCCGCCGAGCGCGCCCGGGCCGAGGCCCCCTTGGGCTTCTCCCTCGCGGTGCTGGGCGAGAGCGAAACGCCCGACGGCGCCTGGGAAGGCGTCGACCTCTTGGCAACTCCCAGGAAACGCGCCGAACGGGTGCAGCTGACCCTGCGGCCGAGCCAGGCCGCGCGCGTCACCCTCGACCTGGTCGAGGACGGCGAGGTGCGCCGAATCTACCCGGCGCTCGGACAGAGCCCGCTACTCGCCGCCGGCCGCTCGTACGCCCTGCCCGCCCCGTCGTCCTTTTACGAGGTGGACGGCGACGCCCACTTGCGGCTCACCGTGGCGCCGGCCGGGCTGGGTGAATCGCGCGGGCACCCGGCCCTCGCCGCCCCGACCGGGTCGACCCGGCGGGTGCGCTACCCGCTGTCGGACGGGGCGAAGTTCGACGTGGCTCAGTGGCAGTTCGAAACGAAGGGCGCCGGCGTCGTCGACTTGGAAGCGCGCCGGTAGTCAGCTCTTCGAAAGCTCCACCTGCAACGCCACGATGAACGCCTCGACCGGGTCGAGAACACGACCACCCTCCTGTTTGAGGCACATCAGCCGCGGATAATGAGATTGGGGATCTTGTTCCCTTTGTCCAGCACCCGATCGAACGGTGCGTGGTAAGAGGAGGCCGTGTTCATCGAGAGCATCAGGCCACAGGGGTTTCTGTCCTTCGATCCAGATTCGCCCGCAGTGTCCCTCCGGCCGCTGAACGTGTTCATTGGGGCCAACGGAGCGGGTAAGTCCAACCTGATCGATGCCGTGCGGTTTCTTCAGATCGTGTCCCGACTGAAGCCAATCGCCTACCTCGTCCGCAATGGTTCCCGAGTCGGGGATTGGATCTGGAAGGGCGCGGAGAACCAGATCGCATCCGTAGAAGCAATCGTCCGGCGTGACGACTCCAACAAGCTTCCGCTTCGGTACCGGTTGGCCTTCCGAGAGAATCGTTTCCGCTTCGAGGTCACGGATGAACGACTCGAAGAAGAGAAGACAAGCAATCCGTCTGCGACCAAGCCAAGGTTCTTCATCGGACACGAACCGGCAGGCATCTACGTCAATCGTCACGAAGGAGGAAAACGCACCCTCAAGAAGGAGAGTGTCGACCCAGAGGGGAGCGTCCTCAGTGTCTACGACGCGCCGGAAGACTATCCGGAGAACGCGTGGATGGTTGAAGCTCTATCGCAGATCGAGTTCTTCACTGATCCACTCTTTGGACGCAGCTCGGAAATTCGGAAGGCGCAGAGTGTGTCTCTCTCTCGAACGCGTCTAGAGGAGAACGGTACCAATCTCGCCCTAGTGTTCAATCGAGTCGTGCAGGGCCGATTCATGCGTGAACGGTTCACTGAGTTGGTACGGGAGGTCTACCCGAAAGTCGAATCTGTGGAAGCGGACGTAGCTGAAGGAACGATCCAGATCATCTTTGACGAGGGCACCTGGAAGACCAGAGCGCCGCGCCTTTCTGATGGGACGATGCGTTGGGTGTTCCTGCTCACGCTCCTGCTCGATCCTGATAACGGCGGGCCCATCTTTCTCGACGAACCTGATCTTGGCTTGCATCCCGACGCACTCTCGTCGCTGGCCGATTTGCTTCGTGAGGTTTCGGCGAGAAGGCAGTTGGTTGTTGCAACGCACAACGTGGCTTTCATCGATCAGTTTACCGAAACCCCGGAGGTCGTCGTCGCATTCGACCGGGCTTCAGCGGACAAGCCCACGGATGTTTTCGCTACGCGCTTTCACCGCCTAGACCCTGGAGTCCTGTCCAGTGGAATGCTTCTCGGCGAAGCATGGCAGCGCGGGCTACTTGGGGGAGTTCGGTGGTGATTTACGTCGAAGGCGGGGCCAAGGGAACGCTCGCTCAGGAGGCTCGCAAGCACTTCACCAAGTTTCTTCAGAATCGGTGCCTTTCGGCCAATCGACCTCGGGTCAAGTTCTGTGGCAATCGGATCGAGGCCCTCAAGCGGTTTCGCCACGGGAAGGCGACGGGCGAGAACTGCTTGCTTCTGGTCGATTCAGAGGAGGTGGCCACCCAGGGCAGTCCTTGGGACCACCCACGAATGGCGAAGGAGTGCCCGCGCCCCCACGACCTGGACGATGCCGACTTGCATTTCATGGCGTCGACAATGGAGACATGGCTGATCTCGTGTCCCGAGGAAATCGAGCAGTTCTTTGGGAGCGGGTCCAACATCCAGAAGTTGCCGCAACGAGCGAATCTGGAGGAGGTTTCAAAGCAGGACGTGCTCAACGACCTGCAAGGCGCCACGCGTGAGTCGAGGAAGGGCGAATATGGGAAGGGGCCGCACTCCTTCAAGCTGCTTGGGCTCATGGATCCGACCAAGGTCCGGAAGAGATGCCCCTATTGGGCCGTTCGCTTTTGTGAGGAGCTCAAGAAGCGCACGGAGGGAGCGAACTGAACCTGGTTCCGTGCTCGACCTCGGCGAGCGACTCCTCGAAGCATCCAACCAGCTCGCGGACCTCGCGCTGCGTAAGCAGGCTGTCCTTGTAGTTGAAGTTGAAGCAGGCCGAGTCGCCGTACCGCGCGACGGTGACGTTGGCTCCCTGCCGCGGTAGGCACGGCGTCGTAATGCGGAGCGAGTCGATATCGAACCCCTGCCCGCGCCAGCGCCCGTCCTCGCCCGCGCCGGGAATGCCGAGCGGCAGCAGATTCGAGAAGGACAGCGACGTAGGCAGCGCCGTCCCGTCGAACACCAGCCGTCGCATTGCTCCCAGGCGCAGGCGGCTCGCCACCGCCGCCTCGTAGAGCAGCTTCTTCAAGGGCAGCCGGCGGGCGACCTGGGACGCGACCTGACTCGCGATGGAAGCCGCCAGCTCGAGCGGTGGCGCGGGCCGGGCGAGGTCGGCGGTGACGACGACGGACGATAGGTGGTTCGCGAACGAGGCGAAGGTTCCGTCTCGTGGCCGCACGTCCACCGGGAGCAATAGGCGGGTTCGGCCGGGCTTGACTCCGCGCTGCCGGCTCCAGCGCCCGAGTGCCCGGGCCACGGCGGCGGTGAGCAGGTCGTTGGTGGAAAGCCCCAGCGCCTGCCGCGCGTCTCGCCAGCCCTCGAGCCGGGACAACGGCACCTTCAGGTGCTCGGTGCGATTGCCTCCGGTGAAGTCCGCGCCCTGGTTGCAGCGGAGCGGCGCCAGCGGCCGGAAGGCGTCGGCCAGCGCCGTGGCGAGCGAATGGGCGAAGCCCTGCAGCAGGGTTCCAAGGCGTCGCAGCCCGCGCTCCGGCACCACCTCCAGCTCGTCCCTCCGGGAGAACGGAGCCATCGCCGGGGCCTCAGGGTCGCCTCGCACCGCCGCGTCGAGGCAGCGGACGAGGTCTGCGCACAGTCCCAGGAAGGCCCGGCCGTCGGCGAGCGCGTGGTGCTGCTGGAGCACCAGCGTGCCCGTCGCTTCGCTCGCGCGCAGCCAGGTGACGGCGAACGGCGGCTCGCGCTCGACGTCGAGGAACCGGTCGGACAGGGCCTGGTCGGCCCAGGCGCGCTCGTCCGCCGAGGCTTCGCGGAGGTCGAGCACCTTCACCAGGCGGTCGGGTTGGGGGGCCTCGTCGAGCTCCCAGGCTAGGCTTCGCGCTTCGTCTATCGAACGCTCTGCCGCCACCACCCGCGACGCGAGAATCGGATAGGCGCCGACCAGCCAGGCGACTGCTCGCCGCAGCGCTGGTTCCGGGAGCGCGCCGGTGACACCCAGCCTCCACGTGGGAGCGAACGAGGAGTTGGGCGCGAGAGTGGCCGCCAGGCAAACCTTGTCCA
>JAHFDQ010000013.1:0-23452 GCA_023248915.1 Archangiaceae bacterium
GAGTTCGAGCGAGGTCAGGTGCTCAGTCATGGCCGCTCCGTTTCGGGGGCGCGCCGAGCTGCGCCGCCTTGCGGCGAAGCTCCTCGACCTCGCGCCCGATGGTCTTGCGCGACAGCCCGAGGATGTCGGCGACCTCCTCTTGAGTGAGGCCGTCGAGGTACAGCAGGGTGGCCACCGCCTGCTCGCGCTCGTCGAGGTGCTCGACCCAGACGCGCAGCAGGTCGCGCGCCTCGCTCGCGGCGGCGTCAGCGCTTGGCTCCGGCGAGACGCCGGCCAGCGCCGGGTCGCGCAGCGCGCGGGCGCGCAAGTGGTTCAGGCAGACGTTGGTCGTGACCCGGTAGACCCAGGTCATCGGCCGCGCCTCGCCACGAAACTCTCCCGCCGCCTTGAGCATGCGCTCGAAGACCTCCTGCACCATGTCCCAGGCGTCGGCCTCGCGCCCGAGCATCGCCCGCGCCCTGCGGAACACGACGGGCGCGTAGCGCGTGTAGAGCCCTTCGAGCTCTGCGCGCGAAAGACCCGCTGGGGTCCCCGCTTCCGGCGGGCCGCTCGTCATGTCCCTCAACCTACCCTACCGGGAACTTGGACACGCCAGCGCGCGCGCGTGGGACATCGGCGGGCATTCCGAGCCAAGCCGAACGCTGTAGAGTCTCCGTTGGAGGAGTCCCAGATGACCACCAGCCCTTGGCCCGACCGCGCTCGCCATGCACAAGGGTGCCGTGGCTAGTTCTTCCGGCACGTCATCGCCTCGACGCCGGGGCGGCGCCGCACGGTTGGCGGCGGAAACGGGACGGGGTAGAAGCGCTTCGTACCGAACTGCGCCCGGGGGACCATGCAGACCACCATCGAGCTCTACTTCGACATCGCGCAGAAGCGCGGCCAGCGGGTCGCGTTCCGCCACCGGGTCGGCGGAGTCTGGCGCGACACGTCCTGGGCGGAAAACGCCCGCACGGTTCGACAGGTCGGCCGGGCGCTGATTGCTCTCGGAGTTCCCCCTCGCGGAAGCGTGGCGATCGTCGGGCCCAACCGCCCGGAGTGGATTCTCACTGCCATGGGCGCCCAGGCTGCCGGTGGCGCGCCGGTAGGCATCTACGTCACCAGCCCGGCGGACCAGGTCGCGTACATCGTCGCCCACTGCGAGGCGAGCGTCGCCGTCGTCTTCGATCAGGCCCAGCTCGCCAAGCTGCGTACCCAGCAGGCGGCGCTACCGGCGCTGAAGACCATCGTGCTGATGACCGGAAAGGGCGACGGCCCCGACGTCCTTGGCTGGGCCGAATTTCTGGCCCGGGGCGACGCGACTCCGGAGTCCGAGGTCGACCGTCGCATGGCCGCGCTCGGCGCCGAAGACGTCGCCACGCTCATCTACACCTCGGGGACCACCGGCACTCCGAAGGCGGTGATGCTGACCCACAGGAACCTCGTCGAGAGCATGGAGCGGCTCGCGGATTACCTGCGCCTCGACCGCGACGGCGAGGTGCAACTTTCCTACTTGCCGTTGTCCCACATCGCGGAGCAGCTCCTGTCGATTTGGGGCTCGTGCAAGCTCGGCAACACCATCGGCTTTTGTGAGGACCTCGAGCAGCTCGGCGAGTTGCTGCGCGAGGTCCGCCCGACGGTCTTCTTCGGCGTGCCGCGGGTCTGGGAGAAAATCCAGGCGAAGATGGTCGAGGCCGCGGCGCAGAACTCTTGGCTGAAGAAGAAGATCGCGGCGTGGGCGCGGGGCGTGGGGCGGCGGGCGGGGCAAGCCCGGGCGGAACGGCGATCGCTTCCGGGTGGCTACGGCCTGGCTCGGAAGCTCGTCTTCTCCAAGGTCCGCGAACGGCTGGGCCTCGACCGCTGCCGGATGGCGATCAGCGGCGCGGCGGCGATCTCGAAAGCGACGATGGACTTCTTCACCTCGCTCGACATCCCCCTCTGCGAGGTCTACGGGATGAGCGAGAGCACCGGGGTGATGACCTTCAACGTTCCCCAGACCTTCAAGACCGGCACGGTGGGCTGCTGCGTCCCCGGCTTCGAGCTCAAGCTCGCCCCCGACGGCGAGATTCTCGCGCGGGGAGTGCACGTCTTCCGAGGCTACTTCAAGAGCCCCGAGGCCACCGCCGAGACGGTCGACTCGGACGGCTGGCTGCACAGTGGCGACGTGGGCGAGCTCGACGCCGCCGGCTTCCTGCGCATCACCGACCGCAAGAAGGAACTCTTCAAGACCGCCGGGGGCAAGTACATCGCTCCCCAGTACCTCGAGGGGCTGCTGAAGGCGATTCCCGGAGTGGGGCACGTGGCGGTGGTGGGCGGCGACGATCGCAAGTACGTCGCCGCGCTGCTGGTGCTCGACCCCGTGGCCGCTCCCCGGGTCGCCGCGGGGCTGGGCGTCACGGCGACACCGGAACAGCTCGCCGAGCACCCCGTCTTCAACGAGCACCTTGGCCGCGAGCTCGAGAAGATAAACGCCGGCCTCGCCCGTTTCGAGACCATCAAGAAGGTGAAGGTCCTGGCGCGCGAGTTCTCGGTGGACGGCGGAGAGCTCACCCCGACCCTGAAACTCAAGCGAAAGGTGATCGCCGAGAAGTACGCCGCGGAGATCGCGGCCCTCTTCGAAGATTCGCCCAGGTCCGCGCGAACCGAGGCGTAACCCTCGGCGCCCCCGTCCGCAGCTTCCCACCCAACGCTCGCCCGCGCTACCCTCACCCGACAGCAAGAAGTGGGTTTGTCGGTCCTCGAATCGGCTGGGGAGCTTCAAGATGAGGTCGAGCGCGCGTCTGACGGTCGTCGTCGCGGTGTGCTGCGGTCTGGGTTGTAGCTCCCCCCCGCCGAGCGGCAGCGACGACGCCGGCGGTGCTGGCGGCGGCGGTGCCGGAGGAGGCGGCGGCGGCGAGAACCACGCGCCGGTCCTCGGTGGTTTGGCTCCGGCGACGGTCGCCGAGGCGGCGACGCTGACCGTCTCCCTCGTGGCCACCGACTCCGACGGCGACGCGCTCGACCTCTCGCTGACGTCGGCGCCAGCCTTCGTGACGCTCTCGGGCGCGACGGTGAACATCGCCCCCGGCTACTCGGACTCGGGCTCTTACACCGTGGCCGTTCGTGTGACCGACGGCAAGGTCGCGGTGGCGGCTTCGTTCACGCTGACGGTCACCGACGTCAATCGGCCCCCGGTGCTCGCGCCCCCCGCCAACGTGGCGATGACCGGAGGCACGGTGCAGCAACAAGCGCTTTCGGCGACCGACCCGGACGGCGACGCGGTGACCTTCTCGTTGGGCGCCGCGGCTCCGGCCTGGGCGGCGTTGCAGGGAGGGACTCTGACCTTGACGCCACTTCCGGCCACCGGTGGCACCGTGAGCTTCACCGTCATCGCCAGCGACGACCGGGTGCCCCCGCTTTCCGACTCGAAGGGAATCCAGGTGACCGTCACCCCGGCGTCGAGCCCAATCTCAGCCACCTTCGCCATCGCCTCGGGCCAGCCCTACACCCGAACCGGCGCCGTTTCCCTGGCGCTCTCGGCCAGCTCGAGCGCCGGCAGCGTTCAGCAGATGCGCTTCTCCAACGACGGCGCCGCCTGGTCGTCGCTCGAGGCCTTCGCGACGACGAGGGCCGCCTGGTCGCTGGCCGACTCCTCCACCGACGGCAGCAAGACGGTCTGGGTGGAATTCCGCGACTCGGCGAACAACACGCTGACCTTGAGCGACACCATCGTCCTCGACCAAACCCCGCCGGTGATTGGCAGCTTCACCGCGCAAGGGGGAGCCGCCGCGACCGCGACGCCCGCAGTCACCCTGAGCGTGTCGGCCAGCGACGCGACCAGCGGCGTGCAGAGCTACGAGGCGAGCAACGACGGCAGCGCGTTTTCCGCGGTGGCCGCGCCCTTCGCCTGGACGCTGGCCTCGGGCGACGGGGGCAAGACGGTGACGCTGCGCGTGACGGACGCCGCTGGAAACCAGGCGACCCAGACGGATGCGATTCTGCTCGACACCACCCCACCCGCCTTCACCGGCGCAACGGTCAATGGCGGCGCCGCGTGGACCCTGGCCACCACCGTCTCGGTGGCGGTGCAGGGGGCGACGGACGGCGCCGCGGGCTCGGGACTGACGCAAATCTGTGTCAGCGGCCTCGGGGCGGCGCCGAGCTCGCAGTGCCAGCCCTTCGGCTCGGGAACGGCCAGCTTCGAGCTCGACGGCGCCGACGGCAGCAAGGCCTTCGACGTGACTTTGGTCGACGCGGTGGGGCTTTCGTCTGCGCCGAGCGCGGCCGGCATCGGCCTCGACCGCACCGCGCCCAACCTCGGCAGCGTCGAAATCAACGCCGGCGCCTCGAGCACCGCGAGCGCCACCGTGTCCGTCGCCTCGGTCGCCACCGACCCCGGAGGCTCTGGCGTCGTCGAGATTTCCTTCGCCGACGATTCCGGGCCGTTCGGCTCGTACGTGGCGTGGACGAACGGCACGCCGAACGGCTACCTGCTCCCCGCGAGCAACGGCGTCCGCACCGTGCGCGCGAAGGTGCGCGACGCGGCGGGCAACGAGTCCAACCAGGCGAGTGACGACATCACCCTCACCGGCTTTCCGCCGACGGGCACCTTCGTCATCAATGCCGGAAACCCGGCCTATACCCGAAGCGCGACGGTGACCCTGGTGCTCGCCGCCTCGGCCTCGGCGACGCACTACTGCCCGAACGAAACGGGCACCCCGCCGGCAACCGCCGCCGACGCGTGCTGGAAGGCGCTCGCGGACACCAGCTTCGACCTGAGCGGCGGCGACGGCGTCAAGACGGTCTCGATGTGGTTCAAGGACGCCTTCGGCAGCATCAGCTCGATTCCGGCGACGGACGCCATCACCCTCGACGCCACACCCCCGACGGTGACGCTGGCCGCGGGGGGCCTGGGCATCAACCAGGACCAGGCCTACACCAATTCGCTCGCGCCGACGTTCGACCACTCGGCGAGCGACGCGCTGTCGGGCCTGGTCGAGGTGTGCACCGGCCTGACCAGTCCGCCCACCGATTGCACGGCCTACACCGCCGCGCCAGCCCTGGCGCTCGTCGCCGGTGACGGCCTGAAGACCGGCTACCTGATGGTGCGCGACGCCGCGGGCAACGAGAGCACGGTGGCGACCGATACCATCACGCTGGACCAGACGCCCCCCACCCTCGGGTCCATCAGCATCAACGCCGGGGCGGCCTTCACCAACAGCTTGACCGTGACGGTGGCCGTCACCGGAGCGGCCGACAGCAACGGCGTGGCGGCCCTCCAGTTGGCGAATGACGGCACCCTCTTCTCCACCTTTCCCAACGCCCCGGCGCTCTCGCAGGTCCTCTTGCCCGGCGAGGGCCTGAAAACCGTCAGCGGGCGCGCGGTGGACAACGCGGGGAACGTCAGCCTGACGCCCTACCCGACCGACGACATCACCGTGGACCAGACGGCGCCCATCGCGACGGTGGACGTGAACGGCGGCGAACACTTCGCCGGCACTTCGTCGGTGCCGGTCACCCTCACCGCCAGCGAGAGCACCACCGGGATGCAGCAGTCGGTGGTGGTGCAGTTGGCCTCGCTGCCGGCGCCGAGCTTCCCGGGCGGGTTCTCGCCGTACAACTCCCCGGCGACCGTCAACATCACCGGCGGGGGCCAGGGCGACAAGAAACTCTACGTCTGGCTGCGTGACTCGGCGGGTAACACCAGCGCCGCGGCGGTGTACTCAATCCGGTACGACAACGTCGCGCCCGTGGTGTCGTCCTCTGCGCCGGCCAACGGCGCCACCGGTGTTTCCCGCGCGACCAAGCCGGCGGTCTTCTTCTCCGAACCCCTGGACGCGGCGACCGTCACCACGACCAGCCTGACGGTGGCGGGAGTGACCGGCGCCAGCTACTACGACGGCGACACCTCGCGAATCTACTTCGTCCCGGCCAGCCCGCTGGCCGCGACCACCAGCTACACCGCCACCGTGAGCGGGGTGAAGGACCGGACCGGCAACGCGATGGCGGCGCCGTACGTGTTCTCCTTCACCACCGGCAGCGTCGAGAAGCTCTCGGGCGACACCCTGCCGCTCTTGAGCGCCCCGTCTCTCGCCACCAACACCGGCGGCACGCTCTTGATGTGGACGGCGAATGACGGCGGCAACAGCTTCGACATGCCGGCGCTGTACTGGGCCTTCCGCGACGGCAGCTCGTGGCAGACCGGCAATCTCGGGCGCGGCGAGAACCCGCAGGTCATCTCGTACGGCGGCAACCAGTTCGCGGCGACCTGGGGCAAGGACTGCTGCACGCGGGTCTTCGGCCTGTTCAACCCCTCGAGCAACACCTGGAGCCTGCAGGCGGGCCATCAGGGCACCGTCTACGGCAACGCCTCTTCGCGGCTTTACGATCACATCATCCCGTCGGTGGGCAACATCGACGGCCACTTCTTCAGCGCGCCGGCGCTGGCCTGGTCGGCGGTGACGCGGCAGGCGAGCCTGGCGGGCACGGGCTACGTGCCGGTGGCCGCCAACTCCACGGGCTACGCCTTCGAGTACCTGAAGTTCATCAGCGGCAGCAACTACTCGGTCTGGTTCCAGCGCAACGACGGCGCCGCCTGGCAGGCCACGCAGCTCGCCACGGTGGTCGGCTTTCCCTCGAGCTTCGCGGTGGCGAGCAACGGTCAGGAGTACGCGGTCTCCTACAACGACACCGTCAAGGTGTCCGGCGCCAGCGGCTGGCAGACGACTCAGCTGGGTGCCTACGTCGCCGGCCTGGCAAGCGATGGCTCGGGGTTTGTCGTGGCCGCGCACGACACCCCGTCGGGCGCGTTCACCGCTCGCGTCTGGACCGGCGGAAGCTGGTCTACCGGCGCGGCCATGCTCTCCACGACGGCCACTTCGCTCAGCTTCGTCAAGGCCAGCGGCGATGGCGGAAACTACCTGCTGACCTGGCTCGTGGGAGGAACCGACCTGATGGCCAGCGTCTTCGACGGCGCGAGTTGGTCCGCGCCGCTGCTCCTAGCGTCCGGCAGCGTCGTCTCTAACCCGGTGACCGACGTGAAGCTGGCGTCGCTCGGTTCGAATCACCTGGTGACCTGGACGCAGGCGGGTGCGAGCTGGGTGCGGGCGTGGGACGGAGCGTGGACTCCGGCGACGAAGCTGCACACCGGGCAGCCCACCGGGGTCCACTCGGTCGGGGTGGTCGGCGGCGGCCTGGCGGCGTTCTTCGGACAAGCCGGTTCCCTGATGATGCGCACCTATCAGCCCGGCTCGGGCTTCGTAGCGCCGGTCGTGATTCACACCTCGCTCGTCGTCGGCCGCTGCAACATCAACCAGGGGTGGGGGCCGCCGCTGGGCGCCGCGTTCACCTCGGCCGGAAAAGGACTGGCGGTGTGGGAACAGTACGACGGCGGCCAGTGGGGCATCCTGGCTGCCTACTTCGACGGCACCAGCTGGGGCGCGCCCTTCGTCATCGAACCGCACGGCGTGTCGCCACGGGTGGCGACCAACGGCACTACCTGGGTCACTTCCTGGATGCGCACCTCGGGCGGCGGCGCGTTGCTGAGCGCGAACGTGACTCCCTGGACGCCCGCCGACGGCGTCGGAACTTCCACCGACCTGGGAGGCAACGGTTGGGGCGCCGAGGTGGCATCCGACGGAACCGGCTTCATGGCGGCGACGGAGAAGACGGGCGCCGTGGGCAAGGACATGGCGGTGGCGAACAGCGCCGACGGGCTCACCTGGTCAGTGACGACCGTCCACCCCGCGGTCTCCTCGTCCGCCGGCTGGCGAACTCCTTCCCTGGCAGGCAGCAGCGCGGGCTACTCGCTGGCGTACGGGTCGACGAGCACCAGCGGCTACGCCCAGGCGCGAACCTACGGTGCGGGAACCTGGAGCGCGGCGCAGGCGCTGGCGCTCAACGCGGACTGCAAGGTGGCGGCCGGTACGCTGACGCACGCGGCGCTCTGCCGCGACAGCGGCTACATCTTCGGTGCGTGGGTGCTCAACGCGGGGACCTGGGGGCAGACCAACTTCGGCTACTACGGCAGCGCGTCGATGTCGGTGGCGAGCGCGGGCCCGACGTTCCGGGTGTCGTTCGGGTCGGGCACGCGCCTGTACAGCGGCGCGAGCTGGGCCGCGGCCGAGGGCACCGCGGGGATGATTGGGCCAGAGCTCGCGGCCTCCGGGTCGGAGTATGGAGCCATCGGCCTGGTCACGAGCGGGGGCTACTCGAGCGTTCACGCGCAGAGCAGCACCGCCGGGGTGATGGCCGACCGCGGGTTCCTCGAGAACCTGGCCGGCGCCTCGGCGGCCCCGGTGGTCCAAGGAAACGGCGTCGACTACTGGGGAGTCTGGGCGCAGGACGAAATCGGCGGCAGCACCGGCGTGTACGCTGCGCGCTTCTGAGTGCCCTCAGGGGCAATTCGCGGGGCCGGCGAGCCGCGCCGCGCCGCCGAAACGGCTGAGGACGTAGAGTTCGTTCTCCAGCGTCAGCAGCCGGCCGCGGTCGAGCGCAAGGAAGGCCCCCAGGCGGGCGTTTGCGGCCCTGGAATCCCTCCAGACGGCCCGCTTGCTACTTCTGAACTTCATCTGCATAATATCTGCATGGGCGCGCACGAGCTGACGTGGAGTTCGTTTCTCCGTGAGCCGACGATCGTCGAGCGCTGGCTCGAACGTGGCGACGTGCTCCTGCGGCGCCGGGAGGGGGAGACGCTTCGCCTTTCGCGCGAGTCGCGCGACGTCGCTCAACGGGAGGCGCTCCTGGCTGCGGTACGGCTGCTGACCTTCGGGGCTACGCACGCCAAGGAGAAGCTTCGCCTGGAAGAGGAGGAGATTGCCGAGCGGCTTCCATGGACGAGGTTCCTTCCTGGCGCAGACCGAAGGGTATTCTTCGCCGAATTCCTCAGCACGCTCGAGGCGTGCGCCGATCTCGGCGAGTTTGTTGCCCTGGGACGGCTCGTCGATGACTGGAAGGCAACTGCCTCGCTTCACGCGGAGGGAATCGCCAGGCACTTGAAGGGGCGCCTCCGTGGAGTTGGCGCCAAGGTTCCGAGGCCGTAGCCCGTGGCCAAGCGCGGCGAACGCGTCGCTCCTCCCCCTCGACAGGGCGACTGGGAACTCCGGTTCACCACCAGCGAAGCGGCGAGGGGTTGGGAAGACCTTTGCTCGCAGGCCCCGGCATCAACGAGGGACTGTTACGACGCGCTTTCACGTGATCCGCGCGATCGCGCGGCGTCCTCTTCGCGGCAGCACCCGCTCAAGGGTGAGCTCGCCACGCGTGTGCTCATGGGCACCAAGCTCGAGCAGTGGCAGTACGAGGTCACCGGAGCTGGTCGCGTGTGGTACTGCATCGACGACCAACATCGCCGGGTGTTGCTCACCTTGGCGACAACGGGGCACCCGAAATCCACGGAGTAGGCATCGACGCTGGTTCGCCGACCAAGCCCGCGAGTCGGGTGGCTCCCCTCAGGGGCAATTCGCGGGGCCGGCGAGCCGCGCCGCGCCACCGAAGCGGCTGAAGACGTAGAGCTCGTTGTCCAGGGTCAGCAGCCGGCCGCGGTCGAGGCCCAGGTCGCCTCCGTCGGCGCCGCCGGGTATTAGTCCGGACAGCTCGACCCGGGTCCAGCGGCCGACCGGGCCTCCCTGGGCGTCGGCGTCGAGCCGGAACAGCCCCTCGGCGGAGAGCGCGTAGCCCTGCCCGCACACCTGAGCGAAGTCGGCGGCTTCCTTCCCCGGAAGCAGCGGCGCCAGCGGCACCCGCAGCGGCAGGGAAAGCACGCGCCCGTCTCGCAGCCCCAGCCGGCCGCGCGGGCCGTCCAGCCACAGGGCGACCGGTTCGCCGTCGGGCACCGGCAGCTCGTCGGCGCTCCAGTGGCGGTCCGTCTCTCCCGTCAGCGCGAACAGCCGGTCTTGCGCCAAGAGGTACCCCTCAAACCAGGGCGCCGTGCCGCCGTCGGTCGCCGGTCGCGCCGGCGCGGCCACCAGCGCGCGTATGGGCGCTCCCGGCAGCGGCACCAGGCGCCAGGAGAGCTCGCCGCCGCCGCGCGTGACGTCGGCCCCGAGCAGGGTGTCGTTCGCGGCCACCACCAGCTCGGCGCCGCCGTCGGGGGTCGCCACCACCGTTCCGGACAGCGGCGCGCCCAGCCCCTGCAGCGAGGCCTCGGGCGTGGCCACCCAGCGGTTCTGCCCCAGGTCGATGACCAGCGCGGGCGGAGCCAGCACCCAGGACGGTCGGCCCGCGACGACCGCGGCCGGCTTCACCGCCGAGGCCGCGAAGGGGGCGAAGGCGGGGTAGCCGCCGTCGTCCGCCAGCACCCAGAAGCCGGGGCCCATGCCGAGCAGCGTGGACGGCGCGCCGGAACCGGAAGCGGGCGAGCGGGCCACGAAGAGCGGCGGCTGGTCGGGCACCAGCGGCACTGGAGGCCACTGGCCGCCGCTGAGCCAGACCTGCCCATGCCCCCCGGCGTAGGCCGGAGCCCCGGCGGCGGCGCGAGCGGGCTGCACCGGTTCGCCGTAGAGGCTCGAGCTGTCCTGGAGCTGCTGGCGGTAGCACTGCGAAGGCCCGCCGCCAGCCACGCGGGTGAGCAGCGTCGTGCGCTCGCGGTCGGCCGAGCGGCAGCGGGACAGCACCATCGGCTCGCTGCTCGCGGACAGCGGCTGGAAGTCGATGACGGCCTCGCCGACCGGGCACACCGGGCAGGGCCCGAGCTGCCGGGCGAGCAGCAGCCGGTCCGCGCACCCCCCGTCGGGACGGACGACGCTGGCGACGACGACCGCGAGCCCGCCGTCGACGCCGCCGGCGACGGCCACCGCGTCATCGCCCAGCGTGCGGAGCAGCTTCGCGCTCCAACCCGGGCCGGCGCCACCGAGCACGGCGGCGACGTCGCCGAGCTGCCACGCCGGGCCGGGCGTCGGCGCCGGGCCTCCGTCAGGCGAGAGGAAACTGCCATTCGCCGTGCGCGGCGCGAAGCCCACCACTTCGTCCGAGGCCACCACCAGCCCTGCCGGGCAGGCGCCTGCCTGGAGGTCGGCCACGTCGCGAATAAGGCGCGGCCCGGCGTCGGGGCCGAGGAAGCTCGCGGCGGTGAGCCCCCCGTCCACGCGGAGCACCCAATAGCTGGACCCGGAGAAGGCGAAGGCCAGGGGATCGGCCCCCCGGGTGATTCGCACCTCGTCGGCGGCGACGGTGGAGTACGCGTTGGGCGTCACCACCGGCGCGCCCCCCGCGGGCGGAAACACCGCCGTGCCGAGGCCCGCGTCGCGCAAAAGGAGGACCGCCGGGCCGGCGACTCCCAAGGCCTTCACCCCGAGCCCGGTCAGGTCCGCCGTGTCGGACGCAACGCTGGCGACGGTGAGGCCGCTGCCGTCCCCGCGCACCTGGACGCCGGCGTAGAGCCTGTCGCCGGAAGAGAAGGCGAAGGCCTGGGCGCTGGCGCCGGGCTGCGGCGACGGGTAGGAGGTGGCAAAGAGGTCCGGACCGCGCCCGGGCGCAGCCGGGTACAGCGGAGCGAGCGAGAGCGCACCGGGCCCCGGCCGGAGGGCGTCGGCCTCGGTGCCTTCCAGGCAGGTTCCTGCGGGACCGCAGCGCCAGCCGCCTTCGCAGTCCACGTCCGTCCGGCACAGGTAGGCCGCTCCGGCGTCGAGCAGGTGGCAGGTGGCTTCCAGGCCGCACCTCCAGCCGGGAGTGCAGTCGCGGTCGGTCTCGCAGAGGTAGGGGGCTCCGGCGTCGGGGCCGTGGCAGCGCCCCTCGAGGCCGCACACCCAGCCGCCAGGGCACTGTCCGTCAGAGTCCGGGCCCGAGTCCGGCGCCGACCCCGCGTCGCGGCTGCACGGGTAGGCGAGCGGTTCGCGCCCGTTGAAGGAAGCCCGGCAGCCGGTGGCGAGGAACGCCAGTGCCAGGACCGCGGTGAGGGCGCGCACTAGAAGCCCCCCGCGACCGCGACGCCGTTGCCCGCGAACACCACCGACGCCGTGGCCGCCTTCGTCGTCGGCACGTCGGGCGGGTTAATCCACAGCCCCAGCGCGACCAGCCCCACACCCAGGCCCAGCGCGACCACCGCCTGGATCTTCTGGCGGGAGATGACCTGCGCCTCGTAGGCGTAGTCGCTCGCCGAGCGGAGCCCGGCCGGGTTCGCCTTCCCATTCTGAAGCTCGGCCGAAATGACTTCGTCACGGGCCAGCGCGTTGAAGCCGGCCACGCCCCCGAGGACGACGCTCAGCCCTCCGGCGGCGATGACCGAGTACGGCAACAGCCGCGACGGCGGTGGAGGCAACGGAGTGCCGGCGGCCTCGGCCACCACCCAGGGCACCAACTGGCGCAGCTCGCCCAAGTCCTTGCCGATACGCGAGCTGCGGCCGACGGGCTGCGTGGTGCGGGTGTCGAGCGTCTGGAGCGACAACTGGAAGGACGGGCCGAGCTGCGCCACCGAGCCGCTCATGACGAAGCGCGCTCCGATGGCGCCGCCGAGCTCGGTGAGGCAGGACGAGGCTTCGTTGCAGCCCAGCATCTGCTTCTGCCGTTCGACGCCGAGCAGCGTCTGCACGTCGCCCGACGACATCACCTGGAAGACGCCGCGGGCGGCGATTTCCGACGCCACCGCCTCGGTGAGCGCCTTGCTCACCTGCGGCTCGACTCCGGCCGCGGCGAGGTCGAGCAGAATCAGCTTGGGCTTTTCCGCCACCGGAGCGGCGAAAACGAGCGACAAGGCCAGGCCGGCGACGAGCATGGGTCCCCTCCCACGAAACGAAGGAACCCTAACACCCGGGGTCGCGCGCGGCCCCTCGAGTCGACTTCACTCCGCGTCGACCACGCACCGGAAGCCGACGTCCCGGCCCCGGTCGTCCTCGTAGCTGGCGTTTCCCGCCCGGGGCGGGCCGCCCTGGTCGCGCCACTTGCCCCCGCGAACCACCTTCGCGCGGCGGCCGGGGTAGAAGCTCGACGTCCATTCCCAGACCAGGCCGATGCCGTCGATGCTCGCGGCCCCGCCCGACTTCCGGAGCGCTCTCGTCGGTTCGCGGTTCCGGTGCCGAGCCAGGAGCTCCCATTCCTCGTTGGTGGGCAGCCGCTTCCTCGCCCAGCCGGCGTAGGCCGCGGCCTCGCTGTAGGTGACCTGGACGACCGGCGCGTCCCGGGCGGCTTTCGGCACGGCCGCGTTCCGCCAGTGCGCGGGGGCCGGGCGGCCGGTGTCCCGGAGGAAGAAGTCGTACTCGCGATTCGAGACCTGCCGGGTGTCGACGAGAAAGCTCCCGTCGGGAATGGGGCACATCGCGAACCTGTCGGGCGAGCCGTCCGACTTCCAGAGGAGCTCGGGCGGCAAGGGGTCGGACACCCACGCCCGGCCGCGCAGGTCGCCGACGAGGAGCCGCCGCTTCGACAAGGCCAGCGCGACCCCGGGAAAGGTGTGGCGGGCGAGGAGACTCCAGAACGCGGCGTCCCCGAAGGGGAAGCTGCCGTTCAACTCTCGGAAGCGACCGAGGCCCTGGGCTTCCACTTCCACTCGCCCGGACCGGGTGTGGGCCACCAGGCGCAACGGGGCCTCGGGAGCGAAACCTCCGACGAAGTAGCCCTCCGGCCAACCTCCGAGCAGGTAGGTCGGCGGACTGCCCTTCTGAAACGCCGGAGCGACGCACTGAAATCCGTCGGCGGTGAGCGCGTGGACTTCGCTTTCCCCGCGCACCGCCACGCGGGTCGAAGACCAGGCCCTGACCTCGGAGAGGAAGAAGGCGCCGCAACTGTCCGCTTCCCAGTCGAGCCGCGAGCCGCGGGCCACGCAGCTTTGGGTCGAGTGGCTGCCCACGATGAAGCTCTGCGAGCCGCCGAGGCCGTCGTCGAGAGCGGCGCCGGTCCCCTGTTGCCACCGGCCAGGGAGCGGAATCCGAATTCGCTTCCAGGCGGTGCCGCCGCGAAAGAAGAAGCCGTCGCCGGTGAGGGCGTAGAGGTCGCCCTCGGCGGACCAGACAGAATTCGTGTTCGGAGGAAGCGGGACGCGGTGCCAGCGGCCGGGCTCGCCCACCAGCACGTAGTCCGGAGCGATGAGGCAGAGGCTGGCGCCGTCGGTGCAAAGGCCGCCGAGCGATGCTTCGAAGCGTTCTTCGAGCCGCCAGGCGCCTCCCGAGAGCTTCAAGAGGACGGTCGGCTGGGCGCTGGCGGGCGAGGGCACCTTCCGCAGCGCCGCCTCGAAGCACTCCTCGCGGCGTCCTCCGGCGAGGGCCCAGACGGTGCCGTCGGCCGCTTCGGCGGCGGCGATGAGCGCCAGGCGCGAGGCGCGCACCCGGAATGGCAGAGGAGCGGGGTGGAAGCTGAGCGACGGTAGGGTTGCCAGAGCCATCGCGCGATGTACCCGCGGCAGCGACGGTTCGTCCAGTTGCGAACCCGTCGCCCGCTTCCCGAGTGCGAGCCGTCAGAGTCGGGACAACTCTTTGATGAGCGTGGTCACCGCGCCAACCGCGCGCAGGGCGCTCCTCTCGCGGTCCTCTTCGAGCATGAAGTCCGCGTACTGCTTCGGCCCGATCTGGTCGCGATTCGCGAAGGCTGCTTCTAACCGTTCGAATCCGCTCGCTGCCTTCGGGTCTTCGAACTTGGGGCACGCGCGAAGTTCGACGGCAAGTGCGGCCTGCCCGCCGGGCCAACACTCGCAGAGCCAGACGATGTCGTATGCGTCCTTGGTCTTGTCGCGGCGCTCGAGCGCGTCCGTCTTCGACACCAGCCAGCTGAGAGGACCGGCGACGCGAAACTCGAAGTCGAGCGCGCCCTTCGAGACTTCGACCTTTCGTCTCACGACCCGTGTGTCGGCGGCGATCAGGCCGCCTGCGTCCAGCACAAGGGCTGAGAGCTTTCCTGCGACCGGACCGCCAGGCCGGTGAAGCTCGCCCGCGCGCCTCGAACCATCCGCCGGCACGGGGCACAGGAACTCCACGACCAGCTTCGTGTTCTTCCTTCGCCAACGCCACGAAACCGGCTTCGAGTCTTCGCGCATGACCTCGAAGCCCGCCCCCTCGAGTCCCTTCTGCAGGTTCTCGTACTGCCCGACGTCACCCGCAAGCAGAGCGACGCTCATGCACATGTCGAGGTCCAGCGTGCCGACGTGGGGTTCGAGCCCTTCCTCCACCATCGGCACGAGCAACGGAGGAACCAGCCCTCCGATGATGGTGAGGTGCGCGCCCGCGAACGACAGCGCGCGAATCACTTCGGCCGCCTGCGCCAGAATCAGGGGCACGAGGCTCGGGTCGTAGTCGTTTCTAGAAACCAAGCGTCGACTCGCGGAACTGCTGCGCCACGTCCTCGCCTCTCGGCTCTCGGAGGCAGTCCAGCCACGTGCTTACCGAATTCGCGACCCGGATCTTGCGAATCTCGCGCGGGAGCACCGCGCTCCAGCGAGCCTTGTCTGTGACGAGGAGCACGTTGGCGCCCGAATCGGCCGGGGCCGCGTCGAGCAGGCGAATGGCGTTCTCGATTGGAAGGTCCTTCGAAACGCGCACCAGGGTTCTCGGAACGCTGGTTGCTCCTGACGTCTCGCCGCTCAAGAGGGCCGCGGCGGCGGCGCCGGAGATCACTGCGCGGTCACCGAGCGCCGAGCCGATTCTCGTCCAGAGGTCTTCGGGGCGGCGGGCGTAGACGAAAGTCGGCATTGAAGGGGGCCGGCGCTGACGAAGCATCGTCTGCCGCAGGAGCTCGGCAACGCCCGAGCGATCGGTGAGCGCGCGCTCGGTTCGAGGCCCGCGTCCCGTGCGACGAACAAACCCGGCCTGCTCGAGAAGGCCGAGGGTTTCGTGCGTCTGCGCCAGTGAAGCCGCGGCTCGCTTTGCCAACCTCGCGACGGCGAGGTCGTCAGGAACGAGCAAGCTGGCAATCGCCACGCGCACCGCAGCCGGGCCGAGGCGAACCGGGGCGTCGAGCGTGCCAGAGCTTCGAAGGGAGCGCTGACGGCCCTCCAGGTGAATGAGAATCGATGGCGCGACGAAGTGGAGGTACCCACCGGGGTCGATGTACGAGGCGCCGTTTCGCTCGAGGGTCTCGCGCTGCGCGGCCGTCGAACCGCTGACGACGAACAAGGTGGCGCCCTGGGTGCGCGGCGCCTTGGCAAGCCAGGGAGGGGTCGTGACCAGCGTGATGGGGGTCCGCTCAGCCCCGGCCTGCACCCACGCGCGATCGGTCGAACCGACACGAAGCCAGGCGGCCTTCGCCCATGGAGCCAGGGCCCTGGGCAGGATGAGCTGGGGGTGCATTTTCGGCACGAAGCCATTTTCGTCTATTTCCGAAACACGTCCAATTCCGAAAATAGAGCGGGGCAACATCTCTGGCCGGGTCGATTCGCAGCTTGGTTGAAGAAGGTCTGCTGGATGCCGGCCGATTTGGACCTCAGTGCTGTCCAATTGTTCGCGGCCGTAGAGTCCGGGAGGAGCCCCGAGCCCTTGGGCATCCGCGTTGTGTGCGTAATATTCCGATTGCACAACGCAGTTGTGTCGAGTATACGGCGTGACACAACAAAGGGAGCGTCATGGCATACGTTCGACGTCGCGGAAATCAGTTGGCCATCGTTCACGGGGAGCGGGAACCCGGGACGGGCAAGGTCCAGCAGAGAATTCTGTTCACCATCTACTCCAAGGCTGAGGCGCTCGAGATCCTCGGTCGGGGCGAGAAGAGTGGCCGCTGGCACTTCGAGGGGCTCTTCGAGCACCATGTCCCGGACATCAAGCTCAACTGGAAGAAGATTCGGCGTGGCCTCGAGGACAACCTCGACGCGCTCCCCGATCTCTACGAATACCAATCCGAGCGGGTTCGAGGGCGGTTCCGAGAAGACCTCTGCGCTTTCTCGAAGCAGCTCATGATGACCGACCCGCAGGACCTCATGCCTTCGGCCCACCTCATCCAGGAGCATCGCCACGAGCTCGAGTATCTCTCCGACCTGATCCAGTGGCGTTTGAAGCTCCGCGAGCAGAAAGAGAGCCAGTGGAACGAAGACAATCCGTTCTATTGGCGCTTCGCTCTGCAAGCTCGGAGTGTGCCGCCCGATACCGAGGAGCATGCCGCCGGGTTCTACGAGCGCGGCGAGTACAAGAAGGCCCAAGCCATCTTCACGCTTCTCATCGACTGCTTCGATGACTACGCCGAGGGCTACAACTACCTGGGCCTCATCGCCTACGAGCAACGCAAGCTTGATGAGGCCGTCGGGCACTTCGAAAAGACCATCGAGGTCGGGCGCAAGCTCTTCCCTGCCCGCATCAGCAAGAAGCGCTACTGGAGCGACCACGTCACCCGGCCGTATATGCGCGGCCTACGGAACCTCGCACTGACGCTGAACCAGGCCGCCCGCTTCGACGAGGCCCTGGCGCTGTGTGACCGCCTCGAGAACGAGTGCGGAGACGACTTCACCGCCAACTCCCACCGCGCGGCCATCTACCTCAACACCCGCAAGTGGGAGCAGGCCGCCGTGTCCGCGAAGCGGTCGGGCGGCGACCTCGATCCCTCGGCCGGCTTCGTCGAGGCGTTCGCGCTGCTCCAGCTCGGGCAGCCTGACGCAGCGCTCCCGGCATTCCTGCGGGCGGCGCTCCACTGCCCGCGCGCCGCCCGCATGCTCGTCGGAGAGCGAACCGTTGCACCCAAGTCCAGCGAGGAGGCCCGGGACCACAACACTGGCGTGTCGCTGCTCAGGACCCTCGACACCTACTTCAAGGACCAGCCACGGGCAGCCAAGAAGTTCTTCCGCGGCCTGGTTCGCGACCCACGCGTGACGAAGCTGCTCGACGAGAGCATCGTCGTCGTCCGCCGGTGGGAGGACGAGCACCACAAGGGCGACCGCTCGGCATTCGATCGGATGGCCGTGATGCGCTCGTGGTCGTTCGCCGAAGGGGAGGCGTACAAGCTGCGTGACCTTCTCCCATTCTCCGTAGAGCATCGACTCGCGGTGCACTGATGCTCCTCCACCCCTCCAACGCCCCCCGGCCAACCGAGAGCCACGCCGAGGTGTCGCTCTTCGAGGCGCTCGCGCGGCACGGCCCGCCGTCGTGGACCGGCTGGCACTCGCTCCGGCTGCGCGCGGACGGCGCCTGGGAGGGCGAGGGCGACTTCGTCCTCGCCGACCCGGCGCGGGGCCTTCTCGTCCTCGAGGTGAAGGGCGGGCGAATGGAGCTGCGCGCCGGCCGCTGGCATCAGAATGGTGCGCTGCTCGGCACGGCTCCGCGCGACCAGGCACAGTCCTTCGTCCGGCGCCTCGTCGCCGAGCTCAAGCGGCGCAAGGTCGAGCCTCCCGCCTTCGGGGTCGCCTGCGCCTTCCCGGACTGCGAGTTCTCCGAGGGACCCGCCTCCGGGGACTTGAGCGGCATCGTCCTGGGCCGTCGGGACTTCCCGCACCTGGCGGCCGTGCTTCCCACGGTGATGGACCGGGTGCTGCCCCCGCACGCGCCGCCGCGCGGCCGGCAGTGGCTGACCGAGCTGCACCGGCTCTGGGGCGAAACCTGGGTTCCTCACGTTCGGCTCGCCGACCGCGCCGAGGACGCCGCCACGCGATGCGTCGCGCTCGACCGCGAGCAGCTCCTCTTCCTCGACATGGCCGACAAGAACCAGCGGGCCCTGGTCGAGGGCGGCGCGGGGACCGGGAAGACAGTCATCGCGACGGAGCTGTGCCGCCGCCGCGCCCGCCTCGGCCAGCGAGCCCTGTACCTGTCCTTCACCGACGCGCTCGCCCAGGCGGTAGACGCGCAGTTCGCGGCGGACTTCCCGAGCGAGGCCCGGCCCCGCGCCGCGTCAATCCGCCAGTACGCCACGCAGTTGCTGGTCGCTTCGGGCCAGCCCGCTTCGCCGACAGGGCCGGAGTTCTGGAAGGAGGTCTCGCTGCAGGCCGCCTGCGACGCGCTGCCTCCGCCGGGGAAGCGCCCTGACCTGGTGGTGGTGGACGAGGGCCAGGACTTCGAGGAAGCCGACTGGGCGCTGGTCGAGCAACTGGCCGGCGACCGGGGGCTGTGGTGTTGCCGCGACGAGCGGCAGGCGTTCTGGGGTGACCGGAAGCCCCCGGCAGCGCTCTTCGCGCACGCCGCATTGCTGCGGCTGCTGAAGCAATACCGGTGCCCCGAGCCGCTGTTCGCGTTCGCGGCGCGCTACGCGGCGCCAATGCCAGGCGCGGGGTTGGCCGAAGCAAGGCCGCCCGACGCTTCGGTGTTGAGGCTGGCGGTGGCGCCAGACGGAGAAGTCCTCGAGCGAGTGCGCCACGAGCTGGACGGGCTCCGGCGGCAGGGAGCGCGCCCACAGGACATCGCGGTGCTGTCGCTGGCGGGCCAGACGCGGAGCCAGGTGTTCCGGCAGACACTCCTCGGCAGCCACGCGCTGCGCCGGGCCGATGCCCCCGACGCCGGAGTGCAGGTGGTCGCCGACACCTTCCTGCGCTTCAAGGGGCTGGAGCGCCCGTTCGTCATCGTCACCGAGACGTCGGGAAAGCACCTCACCCGCTACGACACGCGGATGCACATCGCGCTCACCCGGGCGACCGTCGCGGCGGTCATCGTCACCGACGCGGCGGGAGCGGCGGCGGACCCACGGCTCGCATCGGTCGCGGCCTGATTCGTAGGGGAGGTCACCAATGAAGCGAACGCGACGACCGTCACCGGGACAAGTCAGGGTGGCGGACGACGAGGACGACGGAGAGCCGGTCGGCGGCTCACCCTCCGTGGAGGCGCAACTCGCGCGACCGGCGGTGCGGTCGTCGCACATCCACTTTACCGGTCCTCGGCGCGGGCGCTGGTGTCCCGGCCCCGGCGAGCGAAGCATCAGGTGGAACCTGGCCATCCTCGACCCAGGTTCGGACGGCTCCGAAGGGGCCTGGGCGTGTCGCTGGCGGGACCGAACGACGGGACGGCACAACTACCTGCTGCGCTCACCCGCTGACGACAACCAGCAAGCGCGCCTGTTCGATGCGGCCGCGCGTCTTGGCGACAACCTCGAGCAAGTTCGCGCGGTCATCGCCGAGGACGCGTGTAACCCGAGGTCGACCTTCTACCGCGAGGCGGTAAAGGCGCTGGAGACCGACCAGGCTCACCTCGACCCCGGTTCACCGGAGGGGACTCTCGTCTCCGCATACGTCGTCGGTGACCCGACGCTGGTGAAGGCGGTCGTCAGGTGCCCAAAGAAGAGGCAGCCGAGCGAGGAGGCCGTGAAACGCTATCTCGAGCAGGTCCAGGGCGGCCTCACGCCGGAGGCCTTCCACTACTTCCAGGCGGTGCGTTTCGCTCTGCCGGCGGTTCAGCGACTGCGGAAGTACCTGAGCAGGCGCAATCTCGCCCCGCGGGCGGCTGTCCTTCTCCTGGCCGGGTTCCGTGTCGGTGACTCCGATGACCCGCTCCTCCGCCATGCGCGCACCCTGGGCTGTCCCGAGGCGACCTTCCCAACGAAATCGGGCAGGGTGCACCTGTGCGGCGGGGTAGTGGGTGCCGTGGCTGCCAGGCTGTGGAAGACCATTCCGGTCACTACGCTGGTCGGCCCCGCGAGCCTGTACGCGGAGCTCCTCGACGAGGTTGGAGCCCGGGCGACGGCCGAGTGGATGGTGCAGACCCTACCGCGCAACGTTCGCGAAGGGCCCCTGGCGGTCTGCGAGGTCGACCCCACGCGGCACGATGGGCTGCATCGGGGGGTTCTTCCCGCCGAGGCTGCAGCCAACGACTGGTTCTGGGAGCAGAAGCGGCGACCGACGTCGGGAGAGGAAGCACTCGTGTCGGGATTGGTTCGGTTGGCGGCTGTTCCGCTCGCGCAGTCGGTGGCGCGCGAGGGGCTGACTCTCCGGGCGGCGTCCAGGTGCAACAAGGAAATCCACCCCGAACCGATTTCCAGCGGCACGGCGTGCAATCTCTTTGGCGAACCGCTCGCCTTGCTCTCACCCGCCCAAGCCAGGTCTGTGACGAGCGTGACGTGTGTACGTGAACTCCAGCGGCCGCCGACCGAATTGGAGCGCGGCCCATGACGAGAGGGCTGGGCCGGTCTTCGTCGCCAGAAGACGCTGCGGAGGCCTCATGAATGAGAGCGGGCTCGTGGACTCCGCGAGGCGCACGGCCGCGCGCGACGCGGTCCGTGGTCACCTGGCCGCCCTGGCGGTTGAGGTTGACGCGACCAGGCGCAGCGCCGGTTTCACCGCAGTGCTCGACGCGATCGCCAGCTTCTGGAGGTACTCGCCCGTAAACGTCTGGTTGATTCGCCGGCAGTGTCCCGAAGCCACTCTGGTGGCCGGGACCAAGGTGTGGGCGGAGCTGGGCAGAGCGCCGAAGCCGTCGGCAGCACCGATTGGAATCCTCGCCTTCGCGCCAGGAAGGAAGCCGCCGTTCGTCGGAGTGTCCGTGTTCGACGTGAGCCAGACCCGGGGGCGGGCGCTCCCCAAGTTGAAGTGGGTTCTGGAAGGGGACACCAAGCTGTTCAAGCTGCTCGAGCGGGCAGCGGAACGCCTGAAGATTCCCGTCGGCGTGCTGCCGGCGAACGCTCCGGTGCTCGGCTTGTCGGACGGGGGAAAGATTCGAATCCGAGCGAAGCTGTCCGCGCGTCAGCGAGCCGCGACCCTGGCCCACGAACTCGCTCACGAGATTCTCCACACCGGGGCGTGGGCGAAGCGGAAACGGCCGCTGCCGAACGACGCCAAGGAAATCGAGGCCGACGCGACGGCCTACGTCGTCCTGAAGGCGCTAGGGCTGCCGTCCGCGGCGCCGACGTACATCGCCTGGCACGGGGGAACAGGAGGGACGATTGCCGCCTCGATGGGACGCATTCAGCGCGCGGCGCGGAGGATTCTGGAAGCGGCGGGGGTTGATGTGCTTTCTGCAGGTGCGGGCGGAGGCGGGTAAGGCGGCCGGCGCTGGTTGCCGGGGACGTATCGGACCTGACAGTTCGTCGGAGATCTCCGTGGGTCGTAGAAGGAGGACGCGAACTGGGCGCTCGGCCTCGATGAAGCACCCATCCATCGACGACGTGCCGCTTGAACTCCTTCAGGTCGGTACCTCGCGCGTCGTTGATCCAGTCCGCGATGACCGCGCGAATGTTCTCGCAGCACATGCAGTGCGCCTCTACGGCGCCGAGGCCGTCCACCGCGAACCGAATGCACAGGATGCTACGGAGTAGAACGAAAGGAACTCCCAGGTCGCGACCTCTCCGACTTCGCGCCACCCCACGAGGATCTTGCTTCAGCCTCGGCAACGCGGGCGGCCGCAGGCATCGCGGCAAAGGGTCCCGTGATGTGTCCCGAGCTGTCACGGCAACCTGGTAATCTCTCCGCCGCGATGATGGGCCGGCTTTGTGAGCAGAATCGGTCTGCGTTCCAGGCGATTGGCGCGCGTGCCGCCCGTGGGGCGTTTCATTATCAGCCCACGCTGTGCGGGGGTTGGACCTGATGGACGATCAGCATGGCTGGTACTTCACCGCTCCCTGGGACCCTGTGCTGATCCGGCGCGGTGACGCGCTCGGATTCCGCGCGGGCGCCGACTACTTCGCCGACTTGCTGGCGCCCGGCCTAAGCAACAACACGTCCGACGCGCGGTGGATCTCGATCCTCTCGTGGTGCCTGCAGTGGTCGCACGCCGCGTGGCGAAGCGCGGGTGGAGGTGACCTCTCTCGGCGCGACGATCAGCGGGCGCGGTACGCGTGGTTGCGCCCGCTGGAGCTCCTCTGGGTAGATCGAACGCTGGAGGCCGATCAGGACACCGGTCAGCTCCGAGGGCGGCGAAGCGTGGAGCGCTGGCGCCAGGCCGATCGCGGGCTGCCGAACTTCGCGATGACGCCCGACCAGTTTCGCCGCTACAGGCAGGTCGGGACATACGGCGCCTACCGTGTCGTGCTGCGCACCGTATCGGGGCTGACGACCGGCGATGGTTGGACGCCGGCAGAGACAGCGCTGAAACTCGCCACCCTAGTCAACGACAGTCTCCCACGTGCAGCGCGGCTCAAGCAGGAGCACTTCGAGAACGGCACCAAGTGGGGAGTCTGGAACCGAGATCGCCACGCCGAGTACTGGTTGAAGCAAGGCTGGACGGGGTGGGCTGCGAGCGGAGGATTTCTGCCCACGCCCGATGAGGCTCTCCACAAACGGCTACATGAGGAGGAGCGACACATCCTCGAACCAGCGATCTTCGCCGCCGACTCCACTCGTCGCGCGACCGCCGAGGTGCTGGCCGCCGCAAAGACGGCGAAGACGCACGCCGAGCTCTGCGATGCAACGGCCGCCTCGACCATGCTCTCGATGAAGATCGAGCCTGCGTCTCTGGCTCCTCTTCCGACTTTCACGCGCTTCGCCGACGCGGCGATGCATGCGATGCGAGGGGTGTGGAGCGCGATCAATCAAGACGATGCGAAGCAGGCGCCCAACGTCGACAAGCTCGCCCGCTCGACGGAGATCCAAGAGCGATTGGATCGACTTCGTGAAGTGGGCGCCACGTGGCTGCGAGCACCCGGCCGTAGAACGTTTCCGCACGAACACGTCGCGACCCGCCTCGCAGAAAACATGCAGGCGGCCGGAACCACGGCTGAACAACTGCGGGCGTTGTCGAGGCACCAC
>JAHFDQ010000013.1:23462-27667 GCA_023248915.1 Archangiaceae bacterium
TCCGCTGGTCGCCGACACCGGCATCGCCGCGACCGACTACCGCTTCCGCCTGCGGCCTTTGGCCCGTCTCGCTGCTCAGTGCGGCGTCGCCAACATGAACAGCGCGCTCGACGCTATTTCGCAGCAGGAGTCCGACGACGAGGAGGCCGACGCGCTGTGAGCACGCCCGTCTGGAGTGACGTCCTTCCCGTCCCCCCGCCAGGAGGCAAGCTGCAGGAGGCGTGGATGACGAGCTTCGAGGAACCGGATGCCGGCCTCATGGTGGAGTACCTCCTGCCATCGCTGCTGGGCGCGAATCACTCGCTCTCGCAGGAGCTGGAGGAGAGGACGCTCTTCTTCGGCGAACTCGGCACCGCGCTCGAGCAACTCCACGGTCGGATCACCGTCATCTCGTCGCCACCGCGCGTCGCGCGGGAGACCTCGCAATACCCGTGGCTGTGGCGCTACGTCATCCACGTCATCGTGGGTGCCAACTCGCGGGCAGTTCAGCACGCCAAGCTCTGGGCGTTCCATTGGAAGGTCGGCGACGAGGAGCGGCTCGCCCTGCACGTTTCGTCCACCAACCTCACGACCTCGGCGTTCAAGGATCAGATCCAGGCGGGCTGGCAGGTGTCCGGGCGGCTCAGCGAGCGGGCCACCGTGAACAAGCGCCGCACGTGGGGAGAACTCATTCCGTTTCTCGAAGCGCTCGGAACCTCAGCCGGCTCTGTCGCGACGGAACGACTGGAACGGCTTATTACCTTGCTCGGGCGCGCGGAGTGCCCCGCAGAACTCACGTTCGTCGCGAGCATCCCCGGCGGCAAGAGCGCTGCGCGCGAACTCAAGCAGTTCGAGCCGTCCGAGATCCACGTGCTGACCCCGACCATCGGCGAATGGAACGACCGGTCCGTCGCTTCATGGAGCACCGATGCGGGCGTCGCCCCAGGGAAGCTCCATCTGAAGTGGATCGCGACGAGTCACCGGTGGGCTGGACACTCGGGCTGGGCGCTTTCCGAATCTGCCGGGAAGGCTCTTGAGGCCAGCGGTGTGCTGATTGAGCGCCTCCCCAACGAGGCTCGATTCACAGAGGAACATCGCGAAGCGGACCCAAGGTGGAGTCACGCGAAGTTGTACCTGCTGCGTAGTCGACGAAGTCGACGCCTGCTCCTGACATCGGCGAATTGGAGCGTGGCCGCGTGGGGCGCGGGAAAGATCAGGCCGCGCAACTTCGAGCTCGGCATCGTTTTCGAGTCCGAGTGGACTGACCTCGAGTCGATCGACGAGCCGTTCGCTCCCCCCGACACGGTGCCTTTTTACGATCGCGCTGACGAGGAAGAGCGCGCGTCGATGCTCGAGTGGGCGGAGGCGAGTTGGGACGGCAAGCTCGTGCACCTGCGCGCGCGCAGCCTGGAATCGACGAAGCCGGTTACCGCAGTCGTCAAGTTCAGTGGAGGAGCGAAGGCCCCCGTCGTGCTCGCCAGCGGTGTTGGTGCATTGGCCTGGAAAGACCCGGAACGCACGCCCCTCGTCGCGCGGTTCTCGCAAGGCGGCGACACTCTGGAGGTCCACGTCATCGACCTTCGCCCACCCACCGAGTTCTCGAAGACGCCGCTCCCCGAGGTTGATCCCGCGCTCGCGAAGGCGCTGCGCGAGGCTTTTCTGTTTCAACGATATGGCGGCCCAGTGGTCGATGCCGACTCCATCCCCGGTCTGAGCGCTGCACGCCGACCGATCGGTGCCGCGCTTCCTACGGACTACTCAGTGCAGGCATGGCTGGATGCGCGTGCGGCGTTCGGCGTGGTCGACTCGTGGCGCGACGCGCTCGACGAGGCGAAGTCCGAGCCCTTGATGCTCGAGCGCGTGCGGCAGGACGGCGAAGAACTGCGAGCGCTCTACGCCGGCCGTGAAGGACCTGCAGCCAGCCTCGTGGTCGAGGAGCTGCGTTGGCGCCTCGATGAGAAAGCATGATGGACGACTTTCAGCTCGACGCACGCAGGTGGCGCTTCCTCGACAACCCAGCTCGATACATCGAGCGCGAGACGGGCGGGCTAGAGATCGAACCGCTGACCCGACAGTTCAGGACGGCAAAGGAGATCCTCTCGCGCCTTGCTACGGGACGAGGCGTGCTCTTGGCCGATGACGTCGGCCTCGGGAAAACCACCGTAGCCGCGGTCGTCGCTTGGGTCGTCGCCTGTCAGGACGGGCGCGTTCGCATCTATGCGCCCAACGACGTGCTACGGCGGCGCTGGGCGGAAGAGCTCGAGCGTCACGTACCAATGCTCGACCAGGTCGGCGCGAGCACGGACAGGATCAGACAAGGCGACGTCGAGCGGCTCCGTTCTGGGAGCATCCAAGTCGCGACGCATCACGCCCTGGTTAGGAGCCACGGCAACAACGAGCAGCGAACCGCATGCGACCTGATGATCATCGACGAAGCCCACCGCGCCAAGGGCGATGGTAGCGCATTCAATGAGGCGCTCCGCAACCTCGGCGATCGCGCGAAGCGAACATTGATTCTCACAGCTACGCCGTTCAGCATCCGGCTCACGGAGTTGGAGCAACTCCTGCAGTTCGCGGGCGCCTCGAAGCTCGAAGCCGTGGGGCGATACGCGAGCGATTTGAAGCGCCTCCACTTGCTCGGCAGTGGCCACGATGCCGACGCCGAGTCGAAACGCCTGGTCGGCGCAGCCAAGGCGGCCATCGAGGAGCTGCAGCCGCACCTAATTCGCCATGGGGTCGATGACCTTTCCGCAGGCGAACGGAAGCACTTCGGCGAGATCAGAAGTGCGCGCTGGGAGATCGCGACGCCTCCCGTGAGACCCGAGGAGCTTCAACTTTTGCTGCGGATGGATCGCCTCCTCCAACTTGCCCCTGAGCGGAAAGGAGAGCGCCGCAACGATCCGCGCTTTCACATCGGTTGGCAGCACGTGGGCACGGAGCTCGAGCGAGCAGAAGATCGTGTGGGCGCTGATGCGAACCCCATCGTGCGTCGACACATCCGGGCGGCGAAGGCTTCGCTGAACAGCCGCCGACGAAGCCCCCATCCAAAAATCGCCGCCGTGAGCGATGCCATTCGCCCCTTGATCGACGCCGGCGAGAAGGTACTGGTGTTCTGCCATCACCGCGCGACAGCGAGCGAATTGCTCAGCACGCTGGAACGGACCCTGAAGACCGATCCTGCTCCGCGTGGCGGCCTTCCCGAAAGGGTTTGGCGAGCAGCATGGAAGTCGGCGCTGGCGAACGATGACGCCCTCGTGAATCCGATCGTCGATTGGCTTTGCACACCTGGGGTTCGCAGGCAGATCGCAGCCTGGCTCGGAGAGCCGGCCGGCACGGGAAGCGCGTTGGCCGCTCAGTTCGAGAGAATGAAAGTGCGTCGCGCGGGCGCGGGCGTGCCGACGATTCGTGAGGCGGCGACCACGCTCGTGGAAGCGCTCTTGCATGAGCAGTCGACATCGACGCGGGCCTTGCTGAAGAGCATCTCGAAGGGAGAACGCGCGTTCGGTGGAAAGTCCTCGCACTTCCCGGGCCGGCTCGACGAAGGCATCCGCGTCATGGGGGCATGGAACCACGACAGCGCTGGACAGCCACCCAAAACCCTGTACACGGGCAGGCCCGACATCGTGCTCGCGCTGTTCAACAGCCCGTTTGGCCCCGACGTGTTGGTGACGACAGATCGCCTGAGCGAGGGCGTCGACCTCCACCGCTGTTGCCGGCATCTCATCCACTACGAACTCGATCCCAGCCCGGTGCGCACGATCCAGCGCAACGGCCGCATTCGTCGCGTGGGATCGTGGGCGGCGCTCACCAGAAAGCCGATCCTCTACGCATATCCGACCTTCGGTGGCACCCGCGACGAGAAGGCTGTCGGGGTCATGCGCCAACGCATCAGCGCCTTCGGCTTGCTGCTCGGCGGCGTTCCGTCGCTCGATGACGACTCGGAGAGCGACGACAGCGAGCAGAGCTTCGCGGAGGCAGTGCTCCAAAGCGCACGACGGGAACTAGAGTCGATCAACAGGGAGCTCCGCGTGTGAACGTGGGCGCACGCGACCACGGTCACGTGCTCCTCCCCGTCAACGTACACGTTGACGCCCCGCGACCCAGACATCGACCGTGGACGCGACCCCGACCCCAACTCCGAGCTTGCTTCAGGTATTGGTCACCGGGTCGGTGAACGTGACGGTCACCGCGGCCGCCATCCTGCCCAGCCGGCGCTGCACCCCCTC
>JAHFDQ010000185.1 GCA_023248915.1 Archangiaceae bacterium
GCGATCTGGAGGGCGTTCGCCTCGACGGCGTCAAGGCGTTCTGGAACGCAGCCGAGAAGATTCACCTCGGCACGATGCGCGACTTCCTCGCGCGGTTCGCGCCGTTCGGCCTCCGGCCCGAGGCGCTCAAGACCAACTTTGGCTGCGCCGAAAACGTCGGCGGAGCGACCTTCAGCGACCCCCACGGGCCGTTCCTGTCCGAGAAGATCGACGCCGAGCGGCTTCACCGGGAAGGCTTGGCGCTGCCGGCCCCGGAATCCGGCGCGGGTGCAACGGTGAGCGTCGTGGGCGTGGGGCGCCCCTACCCGGGCATGGGCATCAAGGTCCTCTCGCCTCGAGGCCGCGAGCTCTGCGACGGAACGGTCGGAGAGATCGCGTTCGACACGCCGTCGGGGATGAAGGGCTACCTCGGGGACGCCAGGGACACCCGCCGCGCGCTCCGGAACAAGCTCCTGCGCACCGGAGACCTGGGCTACCGCCGGGGCGAAGAGCTCTTCTGGGTGGGGAGAGTGCGCGAGAGGATCACGTCGCGCGGCAGAAAGTTCGACCCCGGCGACTTCGAGGAGGTTCTCTTTCGCATCGAGGGCCTGCGCCCCGGCTGCTTCGCCGCCTTCGGTGTCGACGACGAGCAGACAGGGACCGAGCGCGTCGTCGTGGTCAGCGAGGTGCAAGCCGGCGCGCCGAGCGACGTCGAGGCCGTTCGCGCCCAGGTGCGGGACCAGGTAGCCCTTCACCTCGGCGTGCAGGCCAGCGAGGTGCTTCTCGTTCCCCCTGGGACGCTCGCCAAGACGTCGAGCGGCAAGCGGCGCCACCGCTACTTTCGCGAGCTCTATGCGCGTGGCGACCTCGTGGACTTGATGCCCCGGCAAACGGGCGCGGCCTGATCCAACGAGTCGAATCGGGTCATTGGGCCGCGCCGATGTCGCATTTACATTGCGCTCGGAGAATGTTTTTTTCCCAACCGCATGCGGCGCCCGGCCATCGCGACCCGATCGACCCTCGCGGGCTCGACGCCTCACTCGGGGCCAGACGAGGTCATCGTGGTCGGTGGGGGAGCGCTGGGGGTGACCCTCGCGGCCATGTTCTTGAGGCGCGGCCTCCGGCTGGCCATCGTCCGGCGCTGCAGCGCGCTGGGCCGAAGTCCTCCCGTCCAGGGGGTGCGCGGTGCCCTCGGTTCCGTTCGGCTTCCCGCCAGCGTGTGGGCGACCGAGCTTCCGGCCCACTCGCCACGGCGGCCGCTGCTGATCGTGCTCGCCACCAAGAGCTACGACATCCCGGGGGCGGCTCCGGTGCTGCGGTCGTTGGTCAGGCCGCAAGACTTCGTGCTGATGACCCAGAACGGCATCGACGTCGAAGAGACCCTTTCCGGCGTCCTTCCCCGCGACCAGGTCGGCCGACTGATTCTCGACGCCGGAGTCGTCAGAGAAGGCCCCACGGTTCGGGTCACCTACGCACGCGGCGGCAGCATCGTGCCGCTCGACCCCTCGGCGTCACGCTGGAGCGCCCGCGTCGCTTCGCACCTGCGCGGAGCCGGCCTCGCCGTGCGCCACACCGGCAACCTCGATCGAGCGGTCTGGCTGAAGTCAATCACCGGGGCCATGAGCGTCGTCTGCACGTTGTTCGACCTGCCCATCGGGGCTGCGTCGGCGCTGCCGGCCGCGGCGTCGCTCTACGAGGGCCTCGCGAACGAGCGATTTCAAGTAGCCCGGGCGTTGGGGGTCGGGCTCTCGAGGGCGACGCTGGGCGCCTGCGCGATCAGCAACGCCAGCGCCGCCGCGCACCTGCCGTCCATGCTCGTCGACCGGCGCCACGGCCGGCCGCTCGAGATACGCTTCGACGTCGAGCGGGTGCTGTCGCTTGCCGCTCGTCACCGGCTCGAGGTCCCGGCGCACCGGGCCGCCGCCAAGCGGCTTCGCAGGCTGATGCCCAAGGGGCGGGCGTGAGCGCGGCCGGCGCGCGCGCGCTTCGCGATGCCCGGACCCCCGACGAGCTCGAGCGCGTTCGGGAAGCGCTCGCCCGCGCTCGAGCTTCGCCCTTCTACAGCCGCAAGCTGGGCGGTCGGCCGCTCCGCGATTGGGATGACTTCTTCTCGTTGCCGACGACGACCAAACAAGAGCTGCGGGCCGCGTCGCCGATGGACACGCTGGCCGTGCCGCTGAGCGAGGCCTGGCACTACCACGAGTCGTTCGGCACCACCGGCAGGCCCATCGGCACCTGGTTCACCGCCGCCGACTTCGATCGCGAGGTCGAGCTGACGGCGCGATGGACCCAGCCGATCGCCCCGGGCATGCGCGTGCTCAACCGCATTCCCTACGCCTTCGCGGTGCCTCCGTTCGTCATCGAGGCCAGGACTCGAAGAGACGGCGGCATCGTCGTCCCCGCGAGCAACCTGACCTGGAACGTGCCCTACGATCGCGCGCTCGAGCTGATTCGGCGCCTCGCGGTCGAGGTGCTGGTCACCTTCTCGCTCGAGCCCGTGATCCTCGAGCTGGCGGCGCCGCTCTGCGGCCTCGACATGAAGCGTGATCTCGCGTCGGTGAAGCACCTGTTGCTGGGCGGCAGCCTGGTCACAGAGCCTCTGCGGCGGCACCTCGAAGCACACTGGGGGGCCAAGGTCGGGCTGGTCTACGGGCTGACCGAGACCGGTGGCATCGGCGCCATGTGCGACGCCTGGCGGGTCCACGTGAGCCCCGACGCCCACGTGCTCGAGATCGTCGACCCTGCGACCGGCGCGCCTGTCGCCGAAGGCGAGGTGGGGCTGCTGCTGGTGACGTCGCACTACCGCCAGGCGTCACCGCTCGTTCGCTACGAGAGCCAGGATTACGCCCGCTGGATTCCCGGCCCGTGCCCCTGCGGCGCGCCGGGCCCGACCCTCGAGATCCTCGGTCGAGTGGACGACACGATTGCCTTCGACGGCCAGCGCATCTTCCACGCGCAGCTTCAGAGCGCCGTGCTCGAGCTCGCCCGGCCGTTCGACAGCGCCGTCTACTTCGTCATCGTCACCGAGCGCGGCGTTCGAGTGCGCCTCGAGAGCCACAACGGCCGCCGCGACCTAGACCGACTCGCGGTCGAGAAGCTGCACGACGCGTTGCGGGTTCCAGTCACGGTCGACGTCTGCGCGCCGGGAGAGATTCTCGACGTGAAGTCGATGGTGCGCGCCCCGACGGTCGGCAAGCCGCAGGTCATGTCCGACTGGCGGCGGGACGACCGGCGCTGTTTCACGCAGTCCGAGGCGTTGCTCACCTGGCCGCGCGTCGGGTTTCGGGACCTCGTGGGCATGGTGTGGCAGTTCTTCAAGAACGCCGTGCTGCGACGCCTCGTGCGCTAGCCGGCGCAAAGCTCGCGGCGGAACACCCGCTCGAACAGGTCGGCCTCGTCGCCGGTAAAGCGGGCCTCGGCCCAGGCCAGCGTCCACGAGAGCAGCCCGCCGAAACGCATCGTCGCCAGCTGAAGCCCCGGCGGGTAGGGCACCGGCGGCAGGGGCTGAAGCGCCACCACCTCGCGGCCGAGAAACGAAGGAAGCATCGCCGAGCAGTCGCCGAGGTCCGAGACGCACACCGTCGGCGCCGGCTCGCGCGTCACGCGCTCGACCAACCCGAGCGGCAACCGCACCGAGGCCTCCATGGCGGCCGCAAAGCGCTGGGGGGCCTTGCTGCGCACCTGAGAGACCAGCTGCTCTCTCAGGTGGGCCGCCGTGTCGGCCACCGAGCCAAGCCGCTCGGACTCGGCGCGGTACGAGAAGAACGACAGGCGGTTCCCGGGCGCACCCGCGACCGCGCCCTTGCGCCTCAGGTCGTGCGGCACGTGAGCGAGACAGGCGCCAGGGGCGATACCGCGCCGCTGCCTCAGCTCGTCGGTCGCGCGCAATGCCGCGGCCAGGATGAAGACGCTCGGACAAAACCCGCAGCCGGCCGCGTCGGTCGCGCGAACGACGTCGGCGGTCTGGCTCGCCGTCAGCTCGGTGCACCGGAACGCCAACCTGCCTCCGGGGGCGCTCTCGCGCACGGGGTTCAGCGCCAGGAGCGGCGGCCGGCCGAGCGAGCGCATCGACTCTCCGAGTGCCCGCGCCGCGGTCATGCCTTCGGTCCACGGGACCGCCCCGCTCGTGTCGGGCTCCGGGGCGCCGCCCTCGCTGACGTGGCGAAGGAGCTCGAGCGCTCCTCGACCATCCATCAGCGCGTGGTGCCAGTCGAAGAGCACCGTGGTCCCGGCTCCCGCGAACAGCTCGAGGCCGCATCGAAAGGGTTGCCCAGGGTTGGCCGTCACGCGGTCGGCCCAGCCGAGTTGCTTGGCCAGGTCTCCGGGCGCGGTCAGCGGCGTGACCGTCGTCGGCAAGGCCACCGGCGCCGCCGGGCGCCACAGAGGCTTGGCGAACGGGAACGCGCGGCCCCACCGGAAGGTGCCCAGCCAGCGGGCCGAGCCGCTCCGCTCGACGGCGGCGCGCAGCTCGGCGGGTTCGAGCTGGCCGGCGAGGCGCACGGCCATCGCGCAGCGCAGGGGGGGCAGGCCAGCCGCTCGTGCCGAGCGATCGAGGCAGAGGAAGAAGTAGTCGGGTCCGGTGACCGCCTGCATCGTCACCTGCTCCTACCCGGCCGCCGGTGGGCGCGAGGACCGGCGCAGGTGCCTGCCGTACCGCTCGGTGCTCACCCAGGCGGGGAGCGTGCGGCGCAGATTCCCAATCGCCGCCAGAGCCCGGAGCACCCAGCCGTTCCAGTCGGTCGCGGTCGTCCAGCGGGCATCGCGGCGCGCCACCTCGTCGAGGCGCGCCGCCGGGTGAGGCCCCAGCGCCTCGGAGACGAAGAACACCGGGTCGAGCATTCCCTGGTCCTTGGCGACGACGCCGTGGTCGATGGCGAACCGGTGCATCGCCGTGTTGCGATAGATGCGAATGCCGAGCGACGCCATGACCGCGTTGGGGCGTCCGGCGCCGCGCAAGAAGGCCTGAGCCTCCTCGACGTCCCGCCAGGTCTCGTCGGGCCCGCCGAACAGGAGGAAGGCGGCGTAGGGCAGGCCCGCGGCCCGCAAGGCGTCGAACGCGGTGGAAACCTCGGCCTGCGTGAAATTCTTACCGAGGTTGGCGATCATCTTCCCGGTGACGGCGTCCAGCCCCAGCTCGACGCCCACGCAGCCCGAGGCGCGGAACAGCTGGGCCAGCTCGCGGTCCAGGCCCTGGGGGTTGCAGTAGGCCATCCACCGGATGGAAAGCTCGCGGCGGACGAGCTCTCGGCAGAGCGCAGCGGCGTGGTCGCGCGGCAGGTTGAAGACGCTGTCCGAGAAGAAGAAATCGGTCAGGCCGTGGTCCTTGACGAAGCGTTCGATGTCGTCGACGCACGCCTCGGCCGGCCGCAGCCGGTAGCGGCGCCCCTCGAGCGCAGGGTAGACGCAGTAGGCGCAAGTGAATGGGCAGCCGCGCTTCGTCTGCACGCTCACGAAGCCGCCGTGGCGGTAGTAGTGGCGGTAGTCGATGCGCGCCGCGGCCGTCCCCGGACCCTCGAGCGTCACGTCGAACGACGGCGGGGTGGGTTCGGCAGAGCCCTCCGAAACCTCGAGCAGGCCGGGCACGCCCGACAGCGACTCTCCGGCGGCCAGCCTCTCGAGCAGGAGCGGCAGGCTACGCTCGCCTTCGCCGGCGATGCCGTAGCTCACTCCGAGTGCAGGCAACAGCTCGGCGCCTGCGACCCCGACGGCAGCGCCGCCCACCACGACGGTCGCGTCCGAGCGCTGGCGTATCTCGTCGACGAGCCGTCGCGCATCGGGCACGAAGCTCTTCGGGGTGAGGTAGGTGCAGTTGTCGAGGTTGCGAAGCGACAGGGCGACGACGTTCGGGCGATGAGCTCGCAGCGCGCGGGCGACTGCCCGGTCGGGGGCGCCCGCGTAGCCCAGGTCGAGGAAGGCGACCCGGTGGCCTGCCCGCTCGAGCGCCTGGGCGATGTGCGCCGCCCCGAGCGGGGCGACCGCGTGGGGGCGCCGTTCGCGGTTGGCCGCGATCACCAGCACGTCCTGTGCATTCTTCGTCAGGGAATTCACCTCAGGGCGGCGTCTCACCGTCGGCCGTCAGCTCGAGCAGGTCGTCGCCGAACTCGAACGGCGCACGGTACTCGATGAGCGCGATGTCGAGAGAGAAGCCGTTGCGGTGCTCGAAGCGAATGCGCGACGCCACCGGAAGGTCGGCCGAATCGCGGTAACCCTCGAACCGCGCCGACGCCTGGCGCTCGCCTGCGCGGTCGAAGCGCTTGGCGATCACGGCGAGGGTTCGACGATCGAGCTCCATCTCCATGCTGTCCACGTCGCCGTCGAGGGATTCCACGGCGCAGCGGTAGAGGTAACGATCGGCGGTCGCGACCCCGGACCCTTGCGGGCACTCGGCGAAGTAGACGAGGTCGATGACCCGCGCCATGCGCTCGGGGTCGAGCTTCCCGCGCGCCTGGGCGACGTGGGTGACCGACCGGATTCGACTGCCGTTCTTGGTGACTTCGAACAGGCGTGGGCCCGAGGGGCCGCTGCCCGACACGAGGAAGACGCCGTCCGAGCGGCCCAAGAGATAGCCGGCCATGACGTAGGTCTTCCCCTGGAAGCCAGCCGCGACCTGGTGAATCATCTTGAAGCGCTTCGGTTGGCAGGCGCGCCGCTCGGCCAGCGCCTCGTCGGGTGACGAGGCGCGCGCAGACCCTCCGCAGACCGACGTCGCGGTCGATGAGAATGGCGCCGTGGCGCGCGTGCAGGCCGGCGCGGTCGCCGCGATGACCACGGCTGCCGCGCGGCCCAGGAGTGCATGCGTCATCGACAGGGTTTCCTCGCTTCGAAGGTGGCCGACGATAGCGTCGAATCGGTCGCCCAAGGCAATTCGCGCGAGCGCGTCGGCGTGTTCCCCCGGCGAACTTCGCGATACTCTGCCGCCCGAACTTGGCGTTTGGTGCCCCCATTCGTCATTACCGGAAGACGCTTGATCCTCCGCGCGTTGAATTCCGAGGAAGTGCCGGCGCTGCGCGCGCTGCAGTGCTCGCTCGCTCCAGCGCACCGGGCGTGGAGCGACGCCGCCGCACGCGACGAGCTGCTCGACCCCGGGCGCGCTGGGGGAATGAACGTCGCGCTCGCCTGTGAAGGCCAAGGCCTCTTCGGTTTCGTAGGCTGGGTTTCGTTCGCGGCCCTGGCGACTGGTGAGTTCTATGGCGCTCCATTCGTCGCCGCGAACGACGAGGCCGCCCGACTTCTCCTCGGCAAGGTGCTCGCCGAGGCTGCCCAGCACCGCGCGAAGTGGGTGCGAGTCAGCGCGTTCCAAGAGGAAGGCCCCAAGACGCGCGCGCTGTCCAACGCCGGGTTTCGGCCCGTCTTCGAGTTCATCGACCTGGCGCTCGATCTCAGCAGGGCGGCCCCCGGCCCGTCGGCCATCGAGGCCCTGCTTCCGGTGGACCTCACCCACGTCGATGGCGAACGGTTTGCCGACTTGAGCAACGCGTGCTTTCGGGGCGTGGCAAACGCACCCGGCATCACCGCGCCGATGGCCGAAGAGCTCTGGCGCCAAGAGTCCGTGGCTCGCGACGGTTCTCAGCTCTGGGCGGACGACCGGGGGCTCTACCAGGCGTTCCTCTTGCTGAAGACGGACGGCACCGTGGACAGCCTCGGCGTTCGCCCCGGCGGCCGGCGCCGCGGCACCGCCCGGCGAATGCTCGAGCGGGCCGTCGCGGCGGCGACTCTCGCGGGTTGGGTCCGACTGCGTTGCGTCATTGCGAGCGACAACGGGCCGTCACTGGCGCTGCACCGAGCCTGCGGCTTCGCTGACTTCGAGCGGCGAACCGTCTGGCAAAGGGACGTGGCAGGCGAACCCGCCGAAGCCCCCCCCGCGGGACCAAACCGGTGCTCGGGACCGGGTTCGTCCACGTGACCCTGGGTTCTCCCGGCGCGGCAGTGCACCTGAGCGCGGTCGTCGGGGTTTCTAACTCGAGGCGGGGACTCACGTGCACGAGTCGTATCTGCCGTGTCCTTGCCTTCTGGGCACTCCTCGCCTGCGATGAGGCAGGCGCCGCAATCGCCGTTCGCAACACCACTCACGCGGGAACTCTGGCTTCCACCCTCACCCTTGCTGTCCCGGCCGGCACCCTCCCGAACGACGTGATGGTGGCCAGCATAGCGTTCCGTCCGGCGTCAGGTCAGAACTCCAGCAACGTCACCGTCACCTCCCCGGCCAGCTGGAATCTCCTCGACTACTACGACAGCAGCGCCGACTACGCCGCGCTCGCCCTCGCCATCGGAACGAACCCCGGCGGGACGCTGTTGGGTACCCGCTCGACGTTCGCGGTGGCCGGCTTGGCGACGTTCCCGGACCTCTCTATCGACAGGGCGGGCACGGGCTACACGCTGACCGCGGCCTCCACCGACATGACCGGCGCAACCAGCGACGCGTTTGACGTCGCCGCCGATGCCGGCGCGAGCGACGCGGCGGTGCAGGATTCGGGCCCCTCGGACGGCGGGCTTGCCGACGCTGGACCACTCGACGCCGGCGCGAGCAACGAGGCGATGTCGGACGCGGGCCGTCCCGACGGCGGCGCGACCGGAGCAGCCCCGGGTCCGCTCGAGAACAGCGAGAGGTACCTCGCCTTGCCGTGTGGCTGTTCGCAGGGCGGGTTGGGTGTCCTGGTCTGGCTCGCGGCGGTCTTGCTGTCGCGGCGGAACCCGAAGCACCGTCCCGTTCGAAAGACCAATGCGGGGTGCTGCTGAGCCTGGCCGGCTCCGGCGCGGGCATCGCCAGCGGCGCAGCCCGGAAGCTCATGTGCCGTCCTCCGGAAGGGTGGCCTTGCCCTCCGGCCCGACCCGCCGGACGTCGAGGCCGTGCACGGCCTCGAGTGATCTCAACGCCGCCCGCACGTCTTCCGAACGCTTCGCCGGCGACAGCCTGCCCTTCGGGTGCTCGGGGCTGGGACCGCCCGGGCTCTGGGCGCGGCGCACGCGCAGGGCGGCGGCCTGGGCGAGCTCGGCGGCGCGGTCCATCCGGCCCGACCGGGCCGCTTCGGTGCTGCGGGCCAGCTCGAGGTGCCCGCGATACACGTCGAGCGCCTCGCCGAGCCCGGCGTCTGCCGTGTCGCGCAACACCGCCTCGGCCCGGTCGAAGCAGTCGGCGGCCTCGGCCAGCGCCCCGGTGGCGGCCAGCGCAGCGCCGAGCGCCCCCAGCGCCAGCCCCTCGAACGGCCGGTCGCCGACTTCGCGCAGCACCGTGAGGGCCTGGCGCAGGCGCGTCACCGCTTCGTCGCCCCGGCCCCGCTCGAGCTCGAGCGACCCCATGCTGGCGAGCACCACCCCCTCGAAGCGGCGGTCGCCCACCTCGCGGTCGAGCGCCAGCGCGCGCTCGTACAGCGCCGCCGCCGGGGGCCCATTGCCCTGCTCGCGGTGCAGGTCGCCCAGGTTCATCAACGCGATGGCCTCGGACCGGCGGTTGCCCAATTCCCGGTGAATGGCGAGCGCCCCCTCGTAGTTTTCCCGCGCCGCGGCCAGCAGCCCGTGGTGCTGCTGCAGCACCCCGAGGTTCGACAGGATGATGCCTTCGAACCTCCGGTCGCCCACCTCGCGGTGAATCTCGAGCGCCTGGGCGTACAGTCGCACCGCCTCGTTCGACCGGCCCTGTTCCTCGAGCAGGATGCCGAGGTTCGCCAGGGTTCGGCCTTCCATTCGCCGATCGCCCACCTGGCGCTGAAGTAAGAGCGCGCGCTCGGCCTCGGCCCGGGCGTCGTCGTGCCGCCCCATCAGACGCCGGGCCACGCCGAGGAAGAGGTGCGCCCGGCCCTCCAGCTCGGGCGACCGGCGGCGCTGGGCCCGGAGGAGCATCGACTGGAAGTCTTCCACCGCTTCGTCGAGCCGCCACAGGGCCAATCGCGCTTTGCCTCTCGCCTCGTACCCCCGCGCGAGCAAGAGCGGGTCGCCGTCGGCGGCCTTCTCGAGCGCCGCGTCGAGCATCAACAGGTGTGTCCCGAGCGGGCCGCGCAGCGTCAAGAGCGGGTCCAGCGCCAGCACCGCCCTCAACGCCTGGAGCCCCCGGGCGACCGCTCCCGCGCCGCCGCCGAGCCCCCACTGGAAGACTGCGTTCAGGTTCTCGCGCTCCAGCGCCAGCGCCTCGAGGGCGGCGACATTGCCTTCGGCGCGAGCGGCCAGCCGCTCTCCGAGCAGGACGTAGTACC
>JAHFDQ010000186.1 GCA_023248915.1 Archangiaceae bacterium
GCTACACGCTGACGGCCTCGTCCGGCGCCCTCACCGGCGCCACCAGCGCCGCCTTCGACATTACGGTGGGCGCGGCCAACAAGGTGGCCTTCACCGTCGCCCCCACCAACACCACCGCCGGAAGCGGCATTGCCCCGGCGGTACGGGCGACGGTGGAGGACAGCCAGGGCAACACCATTACCTCCTCGTCGGCCAGCATTACTCTGGCCATTGGCACCAACCCCGGCGGCGGCACGCTGAGTGGCACGGTGACACAGAGTGCAGCGGCCGGAGTCGCGACTTTCGCCGGCCTCTCTATAGACAAGGCCGGACTGGGCTACACCCTGACGGCGGCCTCTGCCGGCCTCACCAGCGGCACCAGCGGCGGCTTCAACATCGTGGCCGGCGCCGCGGCGAAGTTGGCCTTCACCGTGCAGCCAGCCCCCACCACGGCGGGCGCTGCCATCACCCCGTCCGTGACGGTACAGGACGCCCTGGGCAACACCGTGACGTCTTCTTCCGCCAGCGTCACCATTGCCATTGGCACCAACCCCGGGGGAGGCCTTCTCTCCGGCACCAACCCCAAAGCCGCGGTGTCGGGCGTGACTACTTTCGGCAACCTCTCCATTGACAAGGTGGGCACCGGCTACACCCTCACCGCCTCGTCCGGCGCCCTCACCGGCGCCACCAGTATTACCTTCGACATTAGCCCTGGCGCGGCGACTCAACTCGCCTTCACCGTCCAGCCGGCCAACACCGTCGCCGGCAGCAGCATTGCCCCGGCCGTGGTGGTGAAGGTGGAAGACGCTTTGGGCAACACGGTTACCTCCTCGTCCGCCGGCATTACCCTCGGCATTGGCGCCAACCCGGGAGGAGGCATTCTCTCGGGCACCAACCCGCAGAGTGCGGTTGCAGGAGTCGCCACCTTCTCCAACCTCTCAATAGACAGGGCGGGCGTCGGCTACACGCTGACGGCCTCCGGGACAGGACTCACCAGCGACACCAGCAACAGCTTCGACATTGCAGTGGGCGCGGCGGCCAAGCTGGCCTTCACCGTCAACCCATCCAACGCGACTGCCGGCGCCTCCATAGCACCCGCCATTGATGTGACGGTGCAGGACGCCCTGGGCAACACCGTACCCATCTCCACCGCCACCATTACCCTCGCCGTCGGCACCAACCCCGGAGGCGGCACCCTCACCGGCACCAACCCCTTCGACGCCTCCGCCGGAGTCGCCACCTTCTCCAACCTCTCCATAGACAAGGCGGGAGTCGGCTACACCCTGACGGCTACCTCCCCGGGCCTCACCGGCGCCACCAGCACTGGCTTCAACATTGCCGTCGCGGCGGCCAGCAAGCTGGCCTTCACCACGGGCCCGTCCACCACCACCGCGGGAGTCGCAATAGCCCCGGCCGTGGTGGTGACGGTACAGGACGCCTTCGGCAACACCGTCACCTCTTCTTCCGCCAGCATTACCCTCGCCATTGGCGCCAACCCCGGCGGAGGCGCCCTCTCCGGCACCAACCCGAAGAGTGCGGCTTCGGGCGTCGCCACCTTCAGCAACCTCTCCATAGACAAGACGGGAGTAGGGTACACCCTCACCGCCTCTTCGGGCGCCCTCACCGGCGCCACCAGCGCCCCCTTCGACATAGTGCCGGGGGCGGCCAACAAGCTGGCCTTCAGCGTCGCCCCCGGCAACACCACCGCGGGGGCCTCAATTGCCCCGGCCCTCGTGGTGACGGTGCAGGACTCCCTGGGCAACACCGTCACCTCCTCCTCGGCCAGCATTGCCGTCGCCATTGGCGCCAACCCCGGAAGCGGCACCCTCTCCGGGACGACTCCGGTGAGTGCAGCGGCGGGAGTCGCCACCTTCAGCAACCTCTCCATAGACAAGACGGGGGTGGGCTACACCCTCACCATCACTTCCGGTGGCCTCACCGGCGCCACCTCCGGCGCCTTCAACATTGTCCCGGGGGCGGCCAACAAGCTGGCCTTCACCGTGCAGCCGGCCTCCACCACCGCCGGCGCCGCCCTCACTCCCACCGTGACGGTGCAGGACGCCCTCGGCAACACCGTCACCTCCTCCTCGGCCAGCATTCTGGTAGCCATTGGCACCAACCCGGGTGGAGGCGCTCTCTCCGGCACCAACCCGAAGAGTGCCGCTTCCGGCGTCGCCGCCTTCGCCAACCTCGCCATAGACAAGGTGGGGGTGGGCTACACCCTGACGGCGACTTCCGCCGGGCTGACTGGCGCCACGTCTGTCACCTTCAATATTAACTCCGGAGTCGCCACTCAACTGGCCTTCACCGCGCAGCCCCTGGGCACCACCGCCGGTGGCACCATTGCCCCCACGCTGGAGGTGCAGGACGCGTACGGCAACACTGTGCCCACCGCGACGCCCAGCATTACGGTGGCCATTGGCACCAACCCGGGTGGAGGAGTGCTGTCCGGCACCAACCCGAAGAGTGCAGTGGCCGGAGTGGCCTCGTTTGCGGACTTGTCCATAGACAAGACGGGCACCGGCTACACCCTCACCGCCTCCGCGGGAGGCCTCACCGGGGCCACCTCCAATACCTTCGACATTACGGTGCTGGCAGCCTCCAAGGTGGCCTTCACCGTCCAGCCCACCAACGCCTCGGCGGGCGCCACAATTGCCCCGTCGGTGGTGGTGGAGGTGCAGGACAGCTTCGGCAACACGGTGGGAGGCGCCTCCAACAGCATTACCCTCACCATTGGCACCAACCCCGGAGGAGGCACGCTGGGAGGCACGGTGACGGTGAGCGCCGTCAACGGCGCGGCCACCTTCTCCACCCTCTCAATAGACAAGGTGGGAGTGGGCTACACCCTGACGGCCAACGCCTCGGGGCTTACCAGCGCCACCAGCGCCACCTTCAACATTGCCGGAGGCGCGGCGGCGAAGCTGGGCTTCACGGTGCAGCCAGCCGCCACCGTCGCGGGCGCCAGCATTGCCCCGGCCATTGTGGTGGCGGTGCAAGACGCGTTTGGCAACACCGTCACGTCGTCCAGCGCCAGCATTACCCTCGCCATTGGCGCCAACCCGGGTGGCGGCACTCTGTCCGGCACCAACCCGAAGAGTGCAGCTTCGGGCCTGGCCACCTTCAGCAACCTCGCAATTGACAAGACGGGGGTGGGCTACACGCTGGCGGCGACTTCAGGAGTCCTCACCGGAGCCACCAGCCTCGGCTTCGACATTGTGCCAGGGGCGGCCAACAAGCTGGCTTTCACGGTGGCGCCCAGCAACACGACGGCCGGGGCGGCCATGGCGCCGGCCGTGGTGGTGGCGGTGGAGGACTCCTTGGGCAACGTCGTGACGTCTTCTTCGGCGAGTGTCTCCCTCGCCATTGGCGTCAACCCGGGAGGAGGCACTCTGTCCGGCACTACCCCGGTGACGGCGGTGACGGGCCTGGCCACCCTCGCCAACCTGTCCATTGACAAGTCCGGCAACGGCTACACCCTCGTTGCCTCCTCGGGAGCCCTCACCGGGGCTACCAGCGCCGGCTTCAACATTATTACGGGGGCGGGGACGAAGCTGGCCTTCACGGTGCAGCCGGCCAATGCCACTGCCGGCGCGGCCATTACTCCCACCGTGGCGGTACAGGACGCCCTGGGCAACACCATTGCTTCTTCGTCGGCCAGTATTTCCATGGCCATTGGCACCAACCCGGGAGGAGGCACTCTCTCCGGCACCAACCCGGTGGCGGCGGTGGCGGGGTTGGCGGCCTTCGGCAACCTCGCAATTGACAAGACGGGGGTGGGCTACACCCTCATTGCCTCCGCCGCCGGCCTCACCGGCGCTACCTCAGTCGCCTTCAACATTATGCCCGGGGCGGCCAACAAGCTGGCCTTCACGGTGCAGCCGGTAACCACCACCGCCGGGGCGGCCATTACCCCCACGGTGACGGTGCAGGACGCCTTGGGCAACACCGTCACCTCTTCGGTGGCGAGTATTACCGTCGCCATTGGCGCCAACCCCGGGCTAGGCACTCTCTCCGGCACCAACCCGAAGAGTGCGGTGGGTGGCGTCGCTTCGTTTGCCAACCTGTCCATTAACAAGACGGGGGTGGGCTACACCCTGACGGCTTCTTCGGGCGCCCTCACCGGGGCCACCAGCGTCACCTTTGACGTGACGGCGGGGGCGGCCACCAAGCTGGCCTTCTCGGTGCAGCCGGCGAGTACGGCGGCCGGGGCCTCCATTACGCCCACGGTGGTGGTGCAGGACTCTTTGGGCAACACGGTGCCGTCCTCGGTGGCCAGCATTACGGTGGCCATTGGCACCAACCCGGGGGGAGGCACTCTGTCCGGCACCAACCCGGTGGCCGCGGTGGCGGGGCTGGCGGCGTTTGGCAACCTCTCCATTGACGTGACGGGCGTGGGCTACACCCTCATTGCCTCAGCGACGGGACTCACCGGGGCCTCCAGTGTCGCCTTCAACATTTCGGCGGGGGCGGCCAGCAAGCTGGCTTTCATGGTGCAGCCCTCCTCCGCGACGGCAGGGGCCTCGATTGCGCCGGCCGTGGCTGTCGCGGTGCAGGACGCCTTTGGCAACACGGTGACGGCTTCGGTGGCCAGCATTGCGGTGGCCATTGGCGCCAACCCGGGAGGCGGCACTCTCTCCGGCACCACTCCGAAGGCCGCGGTGTCTGGTGTCGCCACCTTCAGCAACCTCTCAATAGACAGGACGGGAGTCGGCTACACCCTGACGGCTTCTTCGGGCACCCTCGCCGGGGCCACCAGCGCCACCTTCGACGTGACGGTGGGCGCGCCGGTGAAGCTGGCCTTCACCGTGCAGCCGGGCAACACCACCGCTGGGTTGACCATCAACCCAACCGTCACCGTCACCGTCCAGGACGCCCTGGGCAACACCGACACCTCTTACACGGCCAGCATTGCCCTTGCCATTGGCGCCAACCCCGGGGGAGGCACCCTGTCCGGCACCACACCAGCGAGTGCGGTTTCGGGCGTCGCCACCTTCTCCAACCTCTCCATCGAAAAAGTGGGAGTGGGCTACACGCTGACGGCCTCGGCGGCAGGCCTCACTGGCGCCACCAGCGCCGCTTTCGGCATTTCGGTGGGAGTGGCGACGAAGCTGACCTTCACGGCGCAGCCGACTTCTTCGGTGGCGGGAGTGGCCATTGCCCCGGCGGTGGTGGTGACGGTGGAGGACGCGTTTGGCAACACCGACACGGCCTCCGCGGTGAATGTCTCCCTGGCGTTGGGTGCCAACCCTGGAAGCACCACGCTGTCGGGGACGGCTTCCCAGGCGGCTTCCGGGGGAGTCGCTACCTTCAGCAACCTGTCCCTCGACAAGGTGGGGACGGGTTACACGCTGGTAGCCTCTTCCGGTGTACTCGCCGGGGCCACCAGCGTCGGCTTCGACATAGCGGTGGCGCCGGCGGCGAAGTTGGCATTCACGGTGCAGCCGGCCAGTACCTCGGCAGGCGCGGCCATTACTCCCTCGGTGGAGGTGGAGGACGTCTTCGGCAACCTGGTGACGTCCTCGGTGGCGAGTATTGCGGTGGTGTTGGGCGCCAACCCGGGAGGTGGCGTGCTGTCGGGGACGGCCTTGGTGGCGGCGGCGGGGGGAGTCTCGGCGTTTACCAACCTGTCTCTCGACAAGGTGGGGGTGGGCTACACGTTGACGGCCTCCTCGGCCGGCCTCGCCGGCGCCAGCAGCGCCGCTTTCGACATAGCGGCCGGCGCGCCGGTGCAGTTGGCTTTTCTGGTGCAGCCGGCGAGTGCGGCGGCTGGGGCGTCCCTAACTCCCACGGTGGGGGTGGAGGACGCCTTCGGCAACCTGGTGAGTGCCTCCGCTGCCGCCGTCACGCTGGCCATTGGCAACAACCCGGGTGGTGGCACTCTCCTTGGCACCACGCCCATCAGCGCCGTGGCGGGAGTCGCCACCTTCGGCAACCTCTCAATAGACAAGACGGGAGTCGGCTACACCCTCACCGCTTCTTCGGGTGGCCTCCTGGGCGCCACCAGCGCGGCCTTCGACATCACGGCCGGAGCGGCGGCGCAACTGGCCTTCCTGGTGCAGCCGTCGAGCGCCTTGGCGGGCGTGGCGCTGTCGCCCTCGGTGCAGGTGGCGGTGCTGGACGCCATGGGCAACGCGCTGACTTCCTCGACGGCCGGTATTGCGCTGGCGTTGGGAAGCAACCCCGGAGGCGGCACTCTCGCCGGAGGAGGCGCGGTGGCGGTGGTGGGCGGAGTGGCACCCTTTGCCGGCCTCTGGGTGGACAAGGCGGGGGTGGGCTATTCGTTGACGGCCTCCTCCGCGGGCCTCACCAGCGCCACCAGCGCGTCCTTCGACATTGGAGTGGCGGCGGTGGCGAAGCTGGCCTTCGTGGTGCAGCCGACGAGTCTGGCCGCGGGCGGCACGGTGTCTCCGGCGGTACAGGTGGCGGTAGAGGACGCCTTCGGCAACACCGACGCCTCCTCGACAGCCGGCATTACTCTGGCGCTGGGAAACAACCCTGGCGGAAGCGTGCTGGGCGGAGTGGCGACGGCGACTGCTTCGGGAGGCGTGGCGACGTTTGCCGGCCTTTCGTTGGACAAGGTGGGGGTGGGCTACACGCTGACGGCCGCCTCGTCGGGGCTGCCGGTGGAAACCAGCGCGGCGTTTGACGTCACCCAGGGGGCGGCGGCGAAACTGGCCTTCGTGGTGCAGCCGCTGAGTGCCCCCGCGGGGGCGCCTCTTGCTGTCTCGGTGGAGTTACTCGACGCGCAGGGCAACGTCGTCACCACGTCCACCGCCAGCGTGGTGCTGGCCCTCGGCAACAACCCGGGCGGAGGCACTCTGAGTGGGGCTACCGCTGTCGCGGCCGCGGGAGGCGTGGCCGCATTTACCGGGCTGTCCGTCAACCGCCCGGGGGTTGGCTACACCCTTACCGCCTCGTCCAGCGGACTTACGGGGGCCACCAGTGCGGCGTTTGACATAAGCGCCGGCGCGGCGGCGCAGTTGGCCTTCGTCGTCAACCCCGTCACCACGGTGGCCGGGGCCACTCTCACTCCGGCGGTAGTAGTGGCGGTGCAGGACACGTCCGGCAACACGGTGCCCTCCTGGACGGCGAGTATTTTCGTCTCTCTGCAGGGCAACCCGGGCAACGCCACCTTACGAGGCGGCCGGTACGAGACGGCTGTCGAGGGGCTTGCCGGCTTTGCGGACTTGACTGTCGACGCGGCCGGAGTCGGTTACACGCTTTCGGCGACGGCGCCCGGGCTGGGGACGGCCACCAGCGCGGCCTTCGACGTCACCGCGGGGGCCACGTCGAAGCTGGCCTTCCTAGTCCAGCCGTCGAGAGGCGAGTTGGCCACGCCTCTGTCGCCCGCCGTGCGGGTGGCCGTGCAAGACGCGTTTGGCAACTCGGTGCCGGGGGCTTCGGCCACCATCGTCCTCTCCCTGCAAGACAACCCCGGGCTTGCCATCCTCTCCGGCGCGTCCCTGGCCTCCACTGTAGACGGCGTGGCTGGCTTCTCGGACTTGTCCCTCAATCGGGCGGGCACCGGGTACACGCTGAAGGCCTCCTCACCCGGCATGGCGGACGTCACCAGCGACGCGTTCGACGTCGTACTCACGCCGGAGCGGAGTTACACGTTGGGTTGCGGCTGCCTGTCGAGCGCTGGAGCGGGCATCGGCCTGTGGGGCCTCCTCGGGCTCGGCGCCCTGGCACGGCGGCCGAGACGGGCTCCGCGACAGGGATGAGCCGGCGACTCGGTCGCTCGAATCCGCGGCTACACCGCCACCTTTCGAGCGTCCGGCTCCGGCGGCGGCGCGCCAGCCCCAGGCTGCTCCGGCCGGGCATCCCGCATTGGCGCAGGACTTCGACGGGGCTCGCGCCAACGGGGTTTCCGAGGCACTTGCGCATCTCCCCTCAGAACGCTTCGAGCTCGGCGATGACGGGAGGGACTCCCTCCCGGAACGAGGGGTAGCTCGGCTTCCAGCCCAGCACCCGCTTCGCCTTCTCGTTGGTGCACCTGGTGCTCATTGTGAGCGCCTCGAGCAGGCCTTCGCCGAGCATGATTCTCCCGAGCCACTTGGGCAGCGCGGGGCCCGGAGGCCTGCCGAGCTGGGCGTTGACGAAGTCCGCCAGTTCCCGCGCGGTGCAAGGCCGGTCGTCCACCGCGATGAAGGACTCGCCCGCCGGGTGCTTCTCGGCGGCGAGGCGAAACAGCGCGGCCACGTCGTCGATGTGCACGAGGCTCCACTGATTGCTGCCGTCGCCGAACACGCCGAACATGCCGCGCTTGGCCATCGCGTACGCCGACTCGCGGAACCAGCTACCTGCCCCGTACGCGCCTCCGACGACCACCTTCGTCAGCCGAAGGCCGTCCGCTTCCACCGCACGCCGGTACAGCGGCACGGTCGACGCGAGGATGCGGCCGTGGCCACAGCCGAAGTCATAGGGCCACGACTCGTCGGCGGTGCGAGCCCCCGTATCGCCGTAGGCCATCGTGCCTTCGGAGATGACGAGCGGCGGGTTGCCCGCAGCCTTGATGGCCTTGAGGACCCCTTCGACCACCGGGACCGCCTGCGCCGCGAGACGGCGCGCGCGCCTGAGGGACATCCGCCCCAGGAATCCTGGGAATGCGAACGACACCACCACGTCACTGCTGCGGATTGGGTCCACGAAGGCCCCCTGCCCCGTGGCGACGTCCCCCAGCACCGTCTTGCTTCCGAGCTTTGCGAGCAGGTCGGCCTTCTCCGACGACCGGGCGAGCGATGTCACCTCGTGCCCGGCCGCCACCAGGGCCGCCACCGAGCGCGCTCCGACGAACCCCGTTCCTCCAAGCACGAAGACTTTCATCAGACTCCCTCCCGGCCTGGGCCGGCAGGCCAATCCCAGGAATCTGGGAGGCCAGCCAGAAAGGGTGGCGTTCCCGATGGTCAGCGGCCTTCAGCTCGAGACGTTGATGAGGAAGACCTCGTTGCTCGGGGCAGAGGCAGCCGACGTGAACGAGTTTCGCAGCCTGGCCAATGACCTGGTGAGCCGAGCAGTGGGCTGGGACTTCGCCGTCTGGTCGACGGTGGACCCAGCCACCTTCCTGTTCACGAGCTGCAACGTCCTCGGCATCCCGGCAGAGCCGGAGAATGAGCGGAAATTCTTCGACCTCGAGTTCGCGGGCGACGATGTGAATCTCTTCACGGACCTGGCCCGAAACGAACGGCCCGCCGAGTCGCTTCACGCCGCCACCCAAGGCAGCCCGGAACGCAGCCGTCGCTTTCGCGAGCTCATGCAACCGGCCGGCCTCGGCGACGAGTTGCGGGCGGTCTTTCGGGACGGCGATGCCGCCTGGGGAGCACTGGTCGCCGGCCGCAGCTTTGGCGCGAAGCCGTTTTCCGAATCAGAAACTGCGGTGGTTGCGAAGATAGGTCCGGTGATTGCGAAAGGACTTCGCTGCTGCCTGTTGCGAGCGGCGGCCAAGGCCCCGCACCGGCTGGTCGACGGGCCCGGGATGTTGCTTCTGGCCGAGGACGGACGGGTGCTGGAGACCACCCCGGAGGCCGAGCGATGGATGCCGTTGGTGGGTAGCTCGTCCGACTGGCAAACCGCTGTACGGGCTGTCGCCAGCAGGGTGAGGGCCGATGCGTGCCCCGTAAGCTTGCCGCTGCGAACCCAGTCGGGGCAGTGGATCGTGCTGCATGGCTCATCTACCGCCAGTGGCTCATTGGCGGTCATCGTCGAGGAAGCTCGCAGAAACCAGCTCACCATGGTGATCAGCGAGCTGTACGGCCTGACGCCCCGAGAGCGAGCCTTGTTGGAGCTGGTCTCTCAAGGCAGGTCCACCAGAGAGATTTCCCAGGTGCTGAAGATCTCGCCCTACACGGTCCAGGACCACCTCAAGTCCGTGTTCGACAAGCTCGGCGTGAGAAGCCGCAGAGAGCTGGTCACCTTGTTGTTCAACGGCCACTACGTGGAAAGGCGGCGCGCAGGCAGCACGCCCGGCCCCTATGGTTGGTATCTTGATGACTAGAATCTAGTCGGCCTGGCAACTCCGCCGACGTGGCGTCGTCACGAGGCGGCGCTCACCCCCTTGCCTGCTGCTCGGCTTCATGCCGCCGCCCACGGTAGGGGCGGGCCCGGCGACGGGCGCGACTGGAGCCCGGCAGGTAGCGAGGAGGGGTCAATCTGCTCTGAGCTCCATTGCCCTACCGACCGGCCT